>DASWQX010000325.1:0-2139 GCA_036403495.1 Thermoanaerobaculia bacterium | reverse complement strand
CCCCCGGTCGCGCTGCCAGAGTTTCAAGGGGATCAGCTTGTCCTCGGGAGCCCGATGGGACAGGCTGTGATCGACCGAGACCGACCGGTTTCGAACCGCCCGCTTCAGGGCCATCACGGTTGCCGCGCGAAAGCAACCGAGTGCGGCCACCCGATCCGGCTGATCGATCAGACCCTGCCAGGACGGACCGAACGGCTGGGAAATCCCGCCTGGCAAGGCGGTGGCGGACGACGCGGGGTCCATCCGCATTCTCGGTGCAAATGGCTACTTTGGTGGGCATGCACGTTTGGCTGCCTCATGGACGGCTTTGATTTTGCTGCCGATTTTGCAGAAGCCAGTGGACGAGGTACTTACCTGCACCGAGAACGCGGATGGACCTGAATCCTCAACAGATCGGGCGACTGAATTTCCCGCCGGCGACCCAGCGATCCGGCCCCCGGAGCATCGGCTCCCAGGGCCGGCCCCACCGTGCGTCATCCTTCCCTTCGCACGGGAAGCGAGGCGGCGGTGGTCAAACTCGGGGAACTCGTAATGATCCTGGATCTCCATCGACAGGGCTTGTCCCTCTCCGCCATCGCCCGGCGCACCGGGATGGATCGCTCCACTGTCGCCAAGTACGTCAAACGCGGCCTGGAGCCGCCGTGCTACGGGCCACGCAATCCGCGGCCGACCGTCATCACCCCGGTCGAGGCCTATCTGCGCGAGCGCATCGCCGCCTTTCCCGATCTCAACGGCAGCCGCCTGCTCCGCGAGATCCGGGAGCGGGGCTATGCCGGCGGCTATACCGCGCTCCAGGACTTCCTGCGCACCATCCGGCCCGCCGCCCCGCCGCCGTTCGAGCGCCGCTTCGAGACTGCGCCGGGCAAGCAGGCGCAGGTCGATGTCGCCCACTTCCGGACCACCTTCACCGACGACCCCGGTACGGAGCGGATCGTCTGGCTGTTCTCTCTGGTGCTCGGCCACAGCCGCATGATGTGGGCCCGCTTTGTCGATCGCCAGGATCTCGCCGCCGTTCTGCGCTGCCATATCGGCGCCTTCGAGGCGCTGGGCGGCGTGCCGGAGCAGATCCTGTACGACCGCATGAAAACCGCCGTGCTGGGTGAGGTCGCCGAGCGCGGCATCGTCTACAACACCAAACTGCTGGACCTGGCGGCGCACTACGGCTTCCTGCCCAGGGCCTGCAAAGCCTACCGCGCCAAGACCAAGGGCAAGGTCGAGCGCCCCTTCCGCTACGTGCGCGAGGACTTCTTCCTCGGCCGTACCTTCCGCAACCTCGATGACCTGAACGCCCAGCTCCGTCACTGGCTGGACACCGTCGCCAATCCCCGCCGCCATGCCACGACCGGCCGCATCGTCGCCGAGCACGTCGCCGGGGAGAAGCCGCATCTGCGGCCCCTGCCGGCCGGTGCCTTCAACACCGTCCTGACGCTTGACCGCCGGATCACACGCGACGGTATGGTCTCGGTCGGCGGCAATCTCTACTCCGTGCCCGACGGCACCCGGCGGCGCGTCGTCGAGGTCCAGACGCTCGCCGGCACCATCAACATCCTGGAGGACGGCAGGCTGATCGCCGCCCACCCCGTGCTGGAGGGGCGCGGCCGGCGCCGCATCGCCGCCGGACACCGCACCGCGCCGCCGCCGGCCAACAGCACGACGCCGCGCGAGCCGGCAACGCCGCCGACCCCGCCGGGAGCCGTCGTCAGCCCGCGGTCGCTGGCCTTCTACGAGGCGGTCGGCCGCCGGCTTGCCGCCGACGGAGGAGCACCGTGACCGACGGCGCCGCTCCGGCCGGCAGCGTGGACCGGATCCGCCGCCACCTCGTCGGCCTCAAAATGCCCCGCGCCCTGGAGGTGCTCGATCACGTCCTGCGCCGCCTGGAGTGCGGCTCCTGCGCCGCCTGGAGTGCGGCGAGATCGGCGCCCCGGAGGCCCTGGAGGCGCTGCTGAGCGAGGAACTCACCCTGCGCGAGGGCCGGCGGGTCCGCTCCGCGCTCAAGATGGGCCGGCTGCTCACCATCAAGACCCTGACCGGCTTCGACTTCTCCTTCCAGCCCTCGCTCGACCGCAACCGCATCCTCACCCTGGCCCAGCTCGACTTCATCGACCGCCATGAGGTCGTGCATTTTATCGGGCAACCCGG
>DASWQX010000324.1:0-3184 GCA_036403495.1 Thermoanaerobaculia bacterium | reverse complement strand
CTTTGGGACAGCATCGGCTATGCGTCACCACAAACCCTGACTCGTGTGTTCTCCGGACCCAGGCACCCGTAGACAGGTTGCACTGGGCGGTCTCAGATAATCACTTAACCATGGAGACGATGTCATGAGCTACAAGATTGTTTCGTTTTGCGGAGGCGGCATTCGCGGATTGATGTCGGCCGAGATTCTCAACCAGCTCTGGACCGCCTGTCCGAATATTCTGACCGAGACTGATCTGTTTGCCGGGACCTCGACCGGAGCCGGCATCACCAGCTTGCTCCTGGCAGGATACCCCCCTCCTGAGATCATCGCCTTTTTTCAGAAGAAAGAGGTACCATTTTTTCAAAACCCAACGGGCAGCGGATCTCGGGAGCCGAGGTATGACATCGAGACCGCCCATGGAGGTCAAATAAAACTCCATGGTCTAAAAACGCTGAACGACTTCGATCAGTCCATGCTCCTGACCGCGTTCAACGTCCTAAACTCGGACAACCTCGGTTGGACGCCACTACTGTATAATAACTTATCGAAGTCGACCAACGGGGATACCAAGATCGCGGATGCCGTCACTTCGAGCGGCGCCATGCCCGGTATGATTGGTTCCTGGAAAGGCAACGTGGATGGCGCGTTCGTCAACCATGACCCGACGCTCCCGGCGATCGCCCTCGCAATGAACGAGGGAATCCCGATCGAGGAGATCGTCGTAATCTGCATCGGAACAGGATTCATGCCGACCTACCTCACGAGCGATACATCAGTGTGGGGGGCGGAACAGTGGCAGAATGGGCTGCCCGGGAATCCGGATCACATTACACCACTGCTCGTTGGCGGCACGGTATCACCCATTCTCAGCCTTACCTTGAATGGGACGTCGTCGAGCCTCATGCCGACTTTGGCAGCGATGATGCTCCCGGGCCGGTATGTAAACATCAATCCGGTGCTAAAGACTTTCATCTCCGAGGTTGACACGAATCCCAAGGATCTGGCGACTCTCATCTCGCTAGGGCAGGCCGACAGCCCTCAGATAGAGCTGGCGAAGCAATTGCTCCAGACGTATTGGGCCTGAGCGGCGTTTAGCGCGGCCGGAGAGTTCCATCATGGGCGGCCGAGGCTCCACCAAGTCGGGTGGGGCTCGGCCGCACGCGCTACGAGCGCCTCCTCGCGGACAAGGGGTGGCACCTATACTGATAAACTGACGGCGTAGACTTCGGAGCCTGCGATTTTGCCGGCTACGACGATCGGATAACCGCCATGATGGTCCATCTCCTCGACGGCACTTACGAGCTGTTCCGCCACTTCTACGGCCGGCGCCGATTCGAGAAGGAAAAGCCTGCGCCGTTCGGGGCCGTGACCGGAGTGCTGCATACGGTGCTGGAAATGATCGAGAAGGGGGCGACGCACCTTGGGGTGGCGACCGACCACGTCATCGAGTCGTTCCGGAACCGTCTCTGGCCCGGCTACAAGACGGCGCAGGGCGTCGAGCGCGCGCTCTTGGCGCAGTTCCACCCCCTGGAAGAGGCGCTGGCCGCCATGGGGGTCGCGGTTTGGCCCATGGTCGAGCTCGAGGCGGACGACGCGCTCGCCTCCGCCGCGCGGATCGCCGCGGATGACGAGAGGGTGGAGAAGGTCTGCATCTGGACCCCCGACAAGGACCTGGCGCAGTGCGTCCGCGAGGATCGGGTGGTGCAGGTCGACCGCCGAGGGAACAAGATCTTCACGGCGGAAGGTGTGCGCGAGAAATTCGGCGTCGACCCCGTCCTGATCCCCGATTTTCTCGCTCTCGTCGGCGACGCAGCGGATGGGTATCCAGGCATTCCCGGCATCGGTCCCAAGGGAGCGGCGGGACTCCTCAACCGCTACGGCAGGATCGAAAGCTTCCCTCCCGAAGCCTTGCGGGACTGCGATCTGGCGTTGCGGTTCAAGGACCTGGCGACGCTCCGGACCGACGCGCCCCTTTTCGACGATATCGACGAGCTGCGTTGGCGCGGTCCCACCTCCGCCTTCGCCGCGTACGCGGAGCGGCTCGGAGACGCTCGCCTGCTGCAGCGCTGTCTCGGCGCGCCGATCGCTTAGAACTATTTTTGCGTCATTCCGTGGCGAGCCAACCGCAGCTCGAGGTGCCGCTTCACGTCGCGCCATTCACTCTCGAGGATGCTGTACATCACGCTGTCGCGCACCGTTCCGTCGCGGCGCGCCTGGTGATGACGGAGGACGCCGTCCTTCTTGGCGCCCAAGGCCGCGATGGCGCGCTGGGAGGCGAAATTGAAAATGTCGGTGCGGAGGCCGACCACCTTGCATCCGAGCGTGTCGAACGCATGGCCGAGCAACAGGAGCTTGCAACTGGTGTTGACGTGGCTGCGTTGCCAGCTTTTGGCATACCAGGTGTAGCCGATCTCCACACGGTCGAGGGCGGCCACGATGTCGTGATAGCGCGTGGTGCCGATGATGCGTCCGCTCGCGACCTCGCGCACCACCCATGGGAGCATGTGCCCGGCCTCCTGGCCCGCGAGCGCGGTCGCGATGTACTCTCGCGTCTGGTCCGGCTCCGGGACCGAGGTGAACCAGAGCTCCCAGAGCTTCCCCTCGGCCGCGGAAAGGCGCAGCTCGTCCTGGTGTTGATCGGCCAGCGGCTCCAGCCTGACGCCGTGGCCTTCGAGTGTGATCGGGCAGGGTTTGATCATGTCGTCTCGCTTTGGCGGATCATACCGCGAAATAATGCCGGGCCATGCGCCGCGGCTCCCTTCTTCGCTGGCTCCCTTTCTGGGCCGCCCTGGCCGTCGCGCTGGCGGCCCGCCTGGTCTCTCTCGACGTCCGGCCCCTGCATCACGACGAAGGGGTAAATGCCGCGTTCCTGCTGGCGCTGGCGCAGGGGCGGCCATATGCGTACAACCCGGCGAGCTATCACGGCCCGTTCCTCTACTACGTGGGGTGGTGGCCCCTGCGGCTGCTCGGCACGGGCGGCATGGGTGACGGTGCGCTGCGGCTGCCGGTCGCGCTCGCCTCCGCGCTGATGCTCCCGCTGCTCCTGCCGCTACACCGGCGTCTGGGGGTGGCGGGAGTGACCGCCGCCGCCTGGCTGCTGGCGGTGTCGCCCTTCTTCGTCTACTACGGCCGGGACCTGATCCACGAGACCTGGCTGGTCGTCCTGACCCTCGCCCTGGTGGCCGCCGGGTCGCGGTATCTG
>DASWQX010000323.1:0-9498 GCA_036403495.1 Thermoanaerobaculia bacterium | reverse complement strand
TCTGCGCCTCCGGCGTCACCGGCAGTTGCACGCCTACTCCAGCTTTGCTGATGTTGATTGCCGCCAGGCCAATCAGGAGCGCAAACGTCGTCACCACTTCGAAGTAAATCAGCGCCTTCACGCCCATGCGCCCGACTTTCTTGAGATCGCCGCCGCCTGCGATCCCGACCACGAGTGTCGAGAAAACCAGCGGCCCGATGATCGACTTGATCAGGTTCAGGAAAATGTCGCGCAGGAAGAACACCTTGTTCCCCCAGTCGGGACGCAGCCATCCCACCACCCCGCCGACCACCAGGCCGATCATGATCCAGGTGGTCTGCGACAGGCGGTACCAGGGCTTGCGCGGAGGCGAGGCGAGGTCGGTCATGGCGGGGGATGATAGTGGATTCAAGGGTTCGGCGGAGGATGGCGCGGGGTATCCTTCGCTCGGAGGCATTTTCAGTCCTGGAATCCTGTTTTCTCGATGCGACTTTATGGCCGACCACGAACAGCTCGTCGAACGCATCCGGGCCCTGCCCGACCGCCCCGGCATCTACATCTTTAAGGATGCCGAGGGGAAGGTGCTGTACGTGGGCAAGGCGAAGTCCCTGCGCAAGCGGGCGTCGTCCTACCTGGTGCGCGATCATGAGCCGCGGCTGGCGGCGATGGTCTCGGAGGCGGTGGATCTGGAGTATGTGGTCACCGACTCCGAGGCCGAGGCGCTGCTGCTCGAGAACAACTGGATCAAGAACAAGCGACCGCGCTACAACGTCCTGCTGCGGGACGACAAGACCTACCCCTACCTGAAGCTGACCATGCGCGACGAGTTCCCGCGCATCGCCTTCACCCGCCGGATCTCGAACGACGGCGGCGAGTACTTCGGACCTTTCCTCCCTGGGGGGCTGGCGCGCAAGGCGATCAAGCTGGTCCAGAAGCTCTTCCGGGTGCGCGTCTGCCGGATCGACGTCGACGGCTCCTGGGCGCGACCTTGCCTCTATTACGACATGCACCGCTGCCTGGGCCCCTGCGTGGCGAAGCTCACCACCAAGGCAGCCTACGACGAGGCGATCGAGCAGGCGCGGCTCTTCCTCTCCGGGCGCACCGAGCCGCTGATCAAGCGGCTCAAGCGGGAGATGTGGGAGGCCGCCGAGGGGACGGACTACGAGCGGGCGGCGCAGCTCCGCGACACCCTGGCGGAGGTCGAGGCGGTCAGCCAGCGGCGAAAGCTATCCTCGGTCGACGAGGAGGACCTCGACGTCTACGGCGTCCACATCTCGGGGGGGAACGCGGCCGTCATCTCGCTGATCATGCGTGAGGGGCAGGTGCTCGACCGCCGTGAGCTGTTCTGGGAGGGGGTGGGGCAGATCTCCCCCGAGCTCCTGCTCTCCGAGGTGGTGCCGCAGATCTACGACCGCACGACCTTCATCCCCAAGGAGATCCACCTGCCGGTGCCGATCGAGGGGGAGGAGGCGCTGGTCGAGTGGTTGTCGGAGAAGAAGGACGAGCGGGTGTACGTGCGGATGCCGTCGCGGGGTCCCAAGGCCGAGCGGGTCCAGCTCGCGATGCACAACGCCGAGCTGGCCCACAAGCGCCGCTTCCGGGCCGGCGGCGCCTCCTCGCCCGGCGCCTCCGCACTGGAGCGCCATCTCGATCTCTCCGACCCGCCGCGGCGGATCGAGGGGTTCGACATCTCCCACTTCCAGGGCGGCGAGACGGTGGCTTCCATGGTGGTCTGGGAGGAGGGGAAGATGCGGAAGGGCGAGTACCGCTCCTTCAACATCCGCGACCTCAACCAGCCGGACGACTTCGCGTCGATGCGCCAGGCGGTCGACCGCCGCTACCGGCGGATCCTGGAGGAGGTCGGCGCGATGCCCGACCTGATCCTGATCGACGGCGGTATTGGCCAGCTCAACGCGGCCCTGGGAGCGCTGGCGGAGCTGGGAGTGGAGGAGACCTCGATCGTCTCGCTGGCCAAGCGGGAGGAGGAGATCTACGTCCCCGGCCTGCCCGAGCCGCTCCGCCTGCGGCGCGACGACGCCGGCCTGCGGCTGCTCCAGGAGATCCGCGACGAGGCGCACCGCTTCGCCGTCTCCCGCCACCGCCGCCGCCGCTCCGCCCGCACCCTCCACAGCCGGCTCGACGAACTGGCCGGCATCGGCCCCCGCCGCCGCAAGCTGCTGATCCAGACCTTCGGCAGCGTCCAGGGGGTGCGCGAGGCGAGCCTGGAGGATCTGCGGGGGGCGCTCGGGGCGGTGACCGGGCAGCGGATCTTCGAGCAGTTGCATGCCGAGGAGGTGGGGGAGGTGGAAGGGGAGAGCGCGGTGCCAGCGGCAGGTGCTACGATCGAGAAAGATTAGGAGACCCCATGAATCAAAGCCGATCTCTGACTGGAATCATCGAGCGGGAAGGGAATGGATACGTCGCGCTCTGCCCAGAGTTGGACATTGCGAGCCAGGGCGTCTCCGTTGAGGAGGCGCGGCGAAATCTCGTCGAGGCTCTGGAGCTGTTCTTCGAGTGCGCGGACCCCACCGAGATTGAGGGCCGTCTCCAAAGCGAGGTCTTCGTCACTAGGCTAGAGGTCAAGGTTGGGTAAGCTGAGGGTGATGTCCGGCCGGGAAGCCTGCCGGATCCTTTCTCGGCACGGATTCATCGAGGTCCGTCAGCGAGGAAGTCATGTCGTGATGCAGAAAAGGACGAAGACCTCGACGATCAGCATCCCCGTCCCCGATCACCCCGAGCTCCGACTGGGAACTCTGCAGTCGATCATTCGCCAATCCGGCCTACCACGGTCTGTTTTTGAAACGGAGTAGGTGGAGCTTGGCAGGGTGGTTGGCAGGCGTCATCCCTCTCCACTTGTGGAGAGGGAACGAAGGTGAGGCTTCGGAGCGGACCCGTCCCAGCCCTCAACCCCCTCCCGGATCCTCCGTCCCCGCCTCTTCTTCCTTGTCCTCCACCGCCTTCCGCGCGGCCTCCAGGTCCGGTCGCGGCACCCGCCGCAGGATGTAGATCGACTGCGCGTTGCCCCGGAAGCTGCCCTTGATGGTGGAGGTGCCGGTGGCTCCGAAGTGGGCCGCGACCTCGTAGTTGGCGAGGATCCAGGCGCGGAGGAAGCCGGGGATGCGCGGCTTGCCGTCGGGGCGGCGGAGGTCGCCCATCACCAGGTAGTGGTCCTTGTGCTCGATGATGCGGTCGCGGGCGTTGTCCCAGACCCGGTTCTGGACCTTGGCCGGCAGCGTGTCGATCCGCGACGGCAGGAAGGCCAGCTCCCTCTGGAACAGCATCCGGTCGTTCGGCCGCAGCCGGGGACGAAGCCAGTGGATCGCCTGCTCGCGGGAGTCGACGATAGCGAGCTGAAAGGAGTCGTAGTCGTAGAGCCCCGGCGCGAAGAGGATCACCGGGAGGACGACGGCGGCGAGGTCCATCAGCCTCCAGCGGGGGAACCTGTCGCGCGCCCAGGCATAGAGCAGAGCGACCAGGGCGCAGGCGAGAGGGATGAGCGCGAGCACGTTCCGGAAGGCACGGAACTTGTACGGGGCCACCAGCAGTGCGGTGGTGGCGGCGAAGAGGAGCCAGCCGGCGACGGCGGGAGCCCAGCGGTGGTTCCGCAGGCTCAGGACGAGGCCGGCGGCGGTGAGGATCAGGAAGGTGATCCCGACCTCCGGGTGGGTCACGGGGAGGTCCCACTCGGCGCGGTGGATCGCCTGATCCCAGTACGACCCCATCTCCTGGAGGCCGTAGACGCTGTCCATCTCGCGCAGGCTGTTGATCACGTTGGCCGTGCGCAGGGCCAGCGCGGGCATGGCGAGGAGCAGGGCGGCTATGGCGGCGGCGCCGGCCAGGAACAGCCGGCGGATCTTCTCCGGCCAGGTCGCCGCCTGCGCCAGCACGATCGCCAGCGCCACCGAGAGGCAGACCAGCCCGGCGGGGTACTTGGTGGCGCCCGCGAAGCCGGACATCGCTCCGGCCAGGGCCGCGTCGCGCCGGGGATGGCCGCCTTCGCGGGCCTTTTCGGCGAAATACAGGGCGGCGACCACGAAGAAGACCACCATCGGGTTGATGTTGACGATCGCGCTCCGCATCACCAGGGCGGGGACGAGGGCGGCGAGCCAAGCCGCGAAGAGGCCGGCCGCGGGCCCGGCGAGCCGGTGGACGAGAAGGCCGGTGAGGAGGACGACGCCAAGCGAGAAGGCGAGGGTGACCAGGCGGCCGATGACGATCAGGTCCGGCGGCTCCAGGATGTCGTAGTACTCGGGAGGCGTGGGCGAGAGGTCGTCGAGGAAGGGCTCGCCGTGGACATGGGCGTAGACCGGCGACCAGGCGAGGGCGGCGCCGGCGACGAGGTAGAAGGGGAGCGTGGGATAAGCGTAGGTGTCCGGCTCCCAGGTGTGATGCCCGAGCAGGTAGGCGACGTGATGGAGGACGTGCCCTTCGTCGATGTAGCTCATGTAGGGCAGCCCGGCGGTGAGGGCGGGGAGCCGCACGAGGGTGGCGACGGCGAGGATCGCGAGCCCCGCCAGGAAGGACGTCCAGCGCTTCATCATCATCTCCATGATACGAAAAGGCTCCAGGTTTCACCGGCTCGGGTTAAAATAGCCGCCACGTGATTGGACTCGATGTTCATCGTCCCACCCCCGACGAGCTGCGGGCGTTCTCCGCTCGGATCGCGCAGCGGCTCAGCGAGCGTCCCCTGGACCTCGATCCCGATTTCCATCGGGAGCGGGTGGCCGGCCTGATGCGGCAGGCGGGCGAGGCGACCTTCTATCAGCTTCTCGACCTGCCGCCAACGGCCGCGGCCCAGGAGATCCATGAGGCCTACGATCTGATCTCCCGCCTGGTCCACCCCGCCAACGCTCCGCGGCTGGGGCTGGTCGGGCGGGAAGGGGTGCTCGAGATGCTCTTCGAGCAGCTCACCCAGGCCTACCTCAACCTCTCGCAGCCGGAGCGCCGCAAGGCGTACGACCGCGGCCTCTCCAGCCTGACCTGGTCGGCGTCCCTGAGCCCGGCGTCGGAGCAGCGGCGCGAGGAGGTCCGCGACGCCGTCGAGCGCTACCACAAGCGCGCGCTCGACCTGATCGCGAACGACGATTTCTATCCCGCCATCGAGCTGCTGAAGGAGGCGGTCCGCATCGCGCCGCGCGCCGAGCTCTACGCCCTGCTGGGCAAGCTCCAGGCCAAGAACCCGCGCTGGCTGCGGGTGGCGGCGGAGAACCTGCAGCAGGCGATGGCCCTGGGCTCGAAGGAGCCCGACCTGCCGGCCGCCCTCCACGACGTGCAGCAGCGGACCGCGGCCGGCGAGTGGCGGGCGACCGATCCCACCACCGGCATGGCCTCGCGCACCGCCCGTACCGCCCGTCAGGAGGCGCCCGACATCGAGGTCCTCGATCCGGAAGAGGAGATCGGCGGGCGCCGGTAGGCGGTAGGGATCCCCTCACTCCCCCAACCCCCTCTCTCCCAGCCCTCCACCCACCCTGACGGGGAGAGAGGGGGCTCAAGACAATCTGCCGGCGAGAGGGATTCTTTATTTTGAAAAGCCGAAGGCGTTCGTTTCTCCCTCCTCTCCCCGGAAGGGCGGGCGGAGGGCTGGGAGAGGAGGGCCGGGGAGGTGAGGGGCTTCCTTTTCCGCTACAATCACCGCGCCGGAGATCTTCAGGCGGTCGCTTCGCGGGGGCTTTCGGGCTCTCGCGGGGAGGAAAGTCCGAGCTCCTACGGGCAGCAGGCTCGCTAACGGCGAGGCGTGGCGACGCGACGGAAAGTGCAACAGAGAAAAGACCGCCGGTCTCCTTCGGGGGGCCGGTAAGGGTGAAACGGTGCGGTAAGAGCGCACCGCTCCGCCGGCGACGGCGGAGGCATGGCAAACCCCCTGCGGAGCAAGACCAAATAGGGGAGCGGTACGCGGGCCGCCCGTCCCGCCTTCGCGTCCGGTTCGCCGGGCGCGGGGCCGCTTCCGGGTAGGTTGCTCGAGGCCGGCGGCAACGCCGGTCCCAGAGGAATGACAGCTCACCGGCTTCGGCCGGGATACAGAACTCGGCTTACGGAGATCTCCGGCCTTTGATCCCCCCGGCTCAGCTCCCACCTCCCGCCGGTCCCGGCGACCGGGTCGGGGTGGCGGCGCTCTCCGGTCCCGTCGATCCGGAGCGGCTCGACCGCGGCCTCGCGGCCCTGCGGCGGCTCGGCTTCGAGCCGGTGCTCGCAGACAACGTCTTCTCCCGCCACGGTCTGTTCGCCGGCGGCGACGCCGAGCGCCTCGCCGCCTTCCACCGCCTCGCCGCCGATCCCACCCTGCGCGCCATCTTCTTCTCCCGCGGCGGCTACGGCCTGATGCGCGTGCTGCCCGGCATCGATTGGGAGCTCCTGCGGCGCCACCCGCGCGCCTACGTGGGCTACTCGGACCTCACCCCCCTCCTGCTGGAGGTGGCGCGGCGGCTGGGACTGGTGGCCTTCCATGGCCCGATGGTCGCTGCCGATCTGGCCCGCGGGCTTGACCCCGTCGAGGAGGAGTCGCTCCTCGGCGCGCTCGCCGGCCGCTATCCCGTGGAATCCCCCTTCGCCGGCTGGAGCCGGAAGCCGGCGGGGGGCGGGATTGTCCGCGGACCTCTCCTGGGCGGCTGCCTGAGCCTGCTGACGGCCACGCTCGGCACCCCCTTCGCTCCCGATCTCGCGGGGGGGATCGTGTTCTGGGAGGACGTCAACGAGCCCCCCTATAAGGTCGACCGGATGTTGACCCACCTGGGGCTCTCGGGTACTCTGGCGGACATCGCAGGCATGACCGTCGGCCAGCTCGGAGAGGGCGAAGGCCCGGAGGGGGAGCCGGCGGACTGGCCGGCGTCGGTGGCGGACGGTCTCGCCCGCTTCGCCTGGCCGCTTGCGTGGGGGCTCGAATGCGGGCACGCCGCTCCCAACCGGACCTTTCCGGTGGGTTTTCCGGCGAGCCTGGACCACGGCCGCAACCAGCTTCTGCTCGGCGAGGAATAGCGGCGAAGAATAGCGGGATAGCGGGCAAGGACGAGGGTCTCATGGCGAATACAGTCTTCAAGACCACCAGCGGGCCCGGCGGCACCAACCCTGGCTCTTCCACGGCCGCCGCAGGCGCCGGCCGGAAGGGCCATCTGGTCGAGGTCAAGGATGGCGACTACGTCTTCCGCGAGGGGGACCTCGGCACCGAGATGTACATCATCAACGAGGGGAAGGTCGAGATCCTGAACCAGGTCGGCGACGAGGAGCAGATCCTCGCCCTGCTGGAGAAGGGGGACTTCTTCGGCGAGATGTCGGTGCTGGAGGACCTGCCGCGCGCCGCGTCGGCGCGGGCGGTGACCGACGTCCGCCTGCTGCAGATCAACGGCTCGACCTTCGATCAGCTCCTCCAGGGGAACCCCGAGATCGCCGTCCGCATGATGCGCAAGCTCTCGCGCCGGCTGCGCGAGACCGACGAGCTGCTGAAGGGGTTCCTTGGCACCAAGGCCGCCTCGCGCGAGATGCCGCGGCCGGACGTGCAGGTGGCGGCGGAGGGGCCGGAGCGGCTGGTCCATCCGCCGTCCGGCATGGAGTTCCACCTCTCCAACGGCTCCGAGACCACGATCGGCCGCAAGGACCCGGTGACCGGCATCTATCCGGACATCGACCTGACGCCGGTCGACAACCAGCGCTCGGTCAGCCGCCGCCACGCCAAGGTCTACCGCCGCGGCAGCAAGTTCTTCTTCGGCGAGGAGATCGGCACCATGAACAGCACCTTCCTCAACGGCCGGCGGATGGACACCGGCATCCCCGGCGAGATCCGGCAGGGCGACGAGCTGCGCTGCGGCGTGGTCATCCTCCGCTTCGAGGGCGCGTAGTCTCTCCGGGCGGCGCGCTGGATCTCGAGGCCCCCCTCCGGACCGTCCGCGGCGTCGGCCCCGCGCGGGCCGAGGCGCTCGCCGGCGGCGGCCTCCACACGGTGCGCGACCTGATCCTCCATCTTCCCTTCCGCTACGAGGACCGGCGTGGCCTCACGCCGGTGGCCGCAGCCATCTCCGGAGGCTCCGCGACGTTCCTGGGCCGGCTGGTGGGGCTGCGACGCATCCATACCCGCCGCCGGGGCATCTCGCTGGTCCGCGGCTTCGTCGAGGACGGCACGGGGCGGCTGCCCGTGGTCTGGTTCAACCGTCCCTACTTGGTCAATCAGACGAGTGAAGGGGAGTTCCTCCTGCACGGTCCCATCAAGGCGGTGGGGGATGGATGCGAGCTGGTGAACCCCTCGTGCGAGGCGGCGGCGGGGGCCGTCCATGGCGATCGGATCGCTCCGGTCTATCCGGCGGCCGGCAAGGTGGGGCCGGCGATCCTGCGGCGGCTGCTGGACGACCTGCTCCAGGCGATCGATCTGCCGGGAGAGGTCGCCGAGACGATCCCCGCGGAGCTCCTCCGACGCCACGGCCTGCCGCCGCTGGGGGAGGCGCTTCAGGCCCTCCATCGCCCGGAGCCGGAGGCGGATTGCGAGGCTCTGAATGAACGGCGAGACCCCGCCCATCAGCGATTGATCTACGGCGAGCTGCTGGAGCTGCAGGTGGCCCTGGCGCTCCGCCGCCGGCGGGAGGAGGGGGTGCCGCGGACGCGCCGCTACCGTCTCGGCGCTCCCCTGCGGCGAGTCCTCGCCGGAATCCCGCCCTTCCGCCTCACCGCGTCCCAGGAGCGGGTGATCGCGGAGATCCTCGCCGACCTCGCCTGCCCGCACCCCATGCTCCGTCTGCTCCAGGGGGACGTGGGGAGTGGCAAGACCATCGTGGCGGCCCTGGCGCTGGCGGCGGCGCTGGAGAACGGCTATCAGGCGGCTTTCATGGCTCCCACCGAGCTGCTCGCCGAGCAGCACTTCGCGAGCTTGGCGCCGCTGCTGGGGGACCGCTACAGGATGGTCCTGCTCACCGGCTCGGCGGGCGAGGCCGGACGCCTTCGGGCCGAGCTGGCGTCTGGAGAGGCGCGGCTCGCCGTGGGCACCCACGCTTTGCTCCAGGAGACGGTCGCATTCCAGGATCTGGGTCTGGTCGTCGTCGACGAGCAGCACCGTTTCGGAGTCGCCCAGCGCGAGCTGCTGCGAGGCAAGGGCGCTGGTTCCCAATCGCCCCCTGACATGCTGATGATGACGGCCACGCCGATCCCCCGCTCTCTCGCCCTCACCGCCTATGGCGACCTTCCAGTCTCGACTCTCGACGAGCTGCCGCCGGGACGCTCGCCGGTGGCCACCCGGGTGGTTCCGGCGGGGAAGCGGAGCGAGGTCTACCGCCGGCTGCGGGCGGCGGTCGCGGCGGGCGCCCAAGCCTACGTCGTGGCGCCGCTCATCGAGGAGAGCGCCCTGGCGGCGGCCTCTCTCGGCGAGGTGGAGGAGCGGGTGCGGGAGGCGCTGGAAGGGTTCGCCGTCGCGACAGTCCACGGGCGCATGCCCGCCGCCGACCGCGAGCGGGTTCTGCGCGCCTTCGCCGCGGGTGAGGTGCGGGCGCTGGTGGCGACGACGGTGATCGAGGTCGGCCTCGACGTGCCCGCCGCGACCTGGAT
>DASWQX010000322.1:0-5216 GCA_036403495.1 Thermoanaerobaculia bacterium | reverse complement strand
GTCGATCGTCTCGTCGCCCGCATAGGCGAGGTTCAGGCCGGGGTCGTGGAGCTTGTAGGGCATGATCAGCCAGTAGGTGTCGTTCACCCAGGCGCCGTAGGCGTTGTCGAGCATCTCCTTGGCCTTCTCCCCCTCGAGCTTCTTGCCGTCGAGCCAGGCGGTGCCCTCCTTGGTGTTGACGTTCTCGATCACCACGTAGTGCTGCTTCTCCTTGGTGTCCCCTTCGAGCCGGTGGCGCCCCGTCCACTTGTCCCACCAGTGCTCCCGGCGGCCGAGGAAATTGAAGCGGATGTAGTGGGTGCTGTCCCACGCGGCCTGTCCGCCGAGCGCCTGAGTGAGATGGGCGGTGACCGACTCGACGGTGGGAGCCGCCGTCGTGGCCTGGGCGGAGGCGGCGTGCGGCAGGGCGAGGGCGGCGGCGAGGAGCGATCCTGCGACCACTGCGGTGCGTCGGGAGTTTCGGGACATCGGGGGGTCTCCTTTCGGGGAGCGTACGGCGAAGGAAGATCGTAGCGCGAATTCGCGGGATCTCTGGCATCGGCCGCCCGGGCATGAATGCCCGTCCCCTATACACATCTCTTCGCTTCGATCAAGCTCCGTGGCCTGCGACCTCATCCCCGACCCTTCTCCTGAAGGAGAAGGGGGGCGCCTCCGGAAGCGTATTGCCCTACGCGCCGCGGGTCTCCAGCCGGGCCCTCCCTCTCCTTTAGCTCTGTCAGCTCGGCGGGCCGAGCACATGGTGTGGAGGAACAGTCGCCTTGTTCCTCAGGAGGAGAGGGACCGAGGGTGAGGTCGCAGGCCACAAACATCCCCGATCCTGCGAGATGGGTATAAGAAGGTGGCATTGATGCCTGGGCGGACCGGCCGCGTCGATCTTGCCCGCGCAGAACCACTACAATGCCGCTGTGCCCGGCGCGAAGCCGTGCCGGAGGGGAGGATTCATCCGATGAGCAGCGCACACGACACCAGCCGCACCAACCGCCTCGCCGGCGAGAGCAGCCCATATCTTCTGTTGCATCAGCACAATCCGGTCGACTGGTACCCTTGGGGTCCGGAGGCGATCGAGCGGGCCCGCCGGGAGGACAAGCCGATCTTCCTCTCGGTGGGATACTCCACCTGCTACTGGTGCCACGTGATGGAGCGGGAGTCGTTCTCGAATCCCGCCATCGCCGAGCTGATGAACCGCGAGTTCGTCAATATCAAGCTCGACCGCGAGGAGCGCCCGGACCTCGACGAGATCTACATGACCGCCACCCAGATCCTCACCGAGCAGGGGGGGTGGCCCAACTCGGTCTTCCTGACGCCGGGGCTCAAGCCCTTCTACGCCGGCACCTACTTCCCGCCCGAGAACCGCTATGGACGGCCCGGTTTCCGGCAGGTCCTGGAAGATCTCGCCACCGCCTGGAAGACGCGCCGGAGCGACGTCGAGGAGCAGTCCGCGGAGATGGGGCGGGCGATGGCCCACTATCTGGAGGAGCGCTCCTCGCCCTCGCCCGAGCCGCCGACCGGTCCGGTGGCGCTGCGGGCGTTCGAATCGCTGGCCCGCCGGTTCGATCCCAAGTGGGGGGGCTTCGGCGGCGCGCCCAAGTTCCCGACTCCTTCGAACCTCTATCTGCTTCTGGAGCTGGCCGGCGAGGGCTCCCACGCGGGCTCTGATCCGGGCCCCAATCCAGGTCAAATGCTTGCGGCGTCGCTCGATCAGATGGCGCGCGGCGGCATCTACGACCAGCTCGGCGGCGGCTTCCACCGCTACGCGACCGACCGCGAGTGGAAGATTCCCCACTTCGAAAAGATGCTCTACGACAACGGCTTCCTGCTGGAGCTCTACGCCCGCGAGCACGCCCGCACCGGCGATCCGCAGGCGGCGCGGATCGTCCGTGAGACCGCGGCCTGGCTGGAGCGCGAGATGACCTCGCCGGAGGGGGCGTTCTGGAGCGCCATCGACGCCGAGACGCACGGCCACGAGGGGGCCTTCTACGTCTGGAGCCGCGAGGAGCTGCAGGAGGCGCTGGGGGAAGAGGATTTCACCTTCCTGGCGCCGCTGCTCGGCTTTGACGGGCCTCCCTTCTTCGAGGGGAGCCACTACGTGCTCCATCTCCCCGAGCGCCTGGAGGAGGTGGCCGCCCGGCGCCGCATGCCCGTCGACGAGCTGCTGCGCGAGGTCGACGGCGGCCGGCGGAAGCTGTTCGCCGCCCGCGCCCTGCGCGAGCGTCCGGCCACCGACGACAAGGTGCTCACCGACTGGAACGGCACTGTCATCAACGGCTTGGCGGTGGCGGGGCAGCTCCTGGGCGATCCCGCTCTGGTGGCCCAGGCGTCGCGGGCCGCGGAGTTCATCCTCGGCACGCTGCGTCCGGAAGGCGGAACGCTGCTTCACGCCTGGCGCGGCGGCCAGGGGAAGATCGCCGCCTACCTCGCCGACTACGCCTTCCTTGTGCGCGGCCTGCTCGCCCTCCACCAGGCGACGGGGGAGGCGCGCTGGCTGGCGGCGGCCTCCGAGCTCACCGGTGAGCAGATCCGGCGGCTCCGCGATCCGATCGGCGGCTTCTTCACGGCGGCCGAAAGCCCGGACCTCCTCTTCCGCAGCAAGGACGTCTTCGACGGCGCCATGCCCGCCGCCAATGCCGTGGCGGTGCTCAACCTGATCGATCTGGCCGCGCGGACGGGCGATCTCGGCTGGCGCAAGCAGGCGCGGGCCTCCCTGAGCGCCTTCGCCGAGCTGGTGCAGAACCACCCGGAAGGGGTCCGGATGCTGGCGCTGGCCGTTCGCCGCTATCACGAGACCGGCGGCGGCACGGAAGAGGCCGATGCCGACTACGGCGACGAACGGGCGGGGCACGAGCGGGACGCCTCGGCGGGCGGCGTGGCGATGCTGGAGCACGAGGCGGAGAGGCTGGTGCGGGTCCATTTCGACCTTCAAGAGGAAACGGACGGCTGGCGCTCCTTCCGCCTGACGCTGGAGATCGCCTCCGGCTGGCACTTGCAGGCGAACCCGGCCTCGGAACCCTACTTGGTCGCGACGGAGGTGCGGGCGGAGACAGGGGAGGTGCGGAACGTGATCTATCCGGACGGAGAGCGCTTCGAATCGCGCTACTCCAAGGAGGCGATCGCGGTGTATTCAGGGACGGTGGAGATCGCGGGGGAGGTTTCGGGGGGACGGGCGATCTTGATCTATCAGGCTTGCGACGAGGGGCGGTGTCTGCCGCCGGTGACGCGGAAGCTTTAGGCCTGGGGACGGAAAGGGGCCCTGTTGGGCGACCCTTCCCTTCCTTGGGAGACCCCTCGTACTGCTGGGGAGACCTCTCGTACTGCTGGGGAGACCTCTCGTACTGCTGGGGAGACCCCTCGTACTGCTGGGGAGACCTCTCGTACTGCTTGGGAGACCCCTCGTACTGCTGGGGAGACCTCTCGTACTGCTGGGGAGACCCCTCGTACTGCTGGGGAGACCCCTCGTACTGCTAGGGAGACCCTTCGTACTGCTGGGGAGACCCCTCTCCCTCGCGGGAATACCCCTCGTCCTCGTTCCCTCAGCGATTCCCGACCGGGCCGGTCCCCTCCCAGGGCGGCCACATGGGGCCGCCCCTACGAAATCCCTCATTTCAAGGGTGACGGCGAACTGGTGCGGCGACCCGCGCCGCCCGCAGAATCGCGGCCGCCGACAGATCCACATCCTCTTCGGTCGTCGACCAGTTCGAGACCGAGATCCGCATCGCCGCCCTACCATTCCAGGTGGTGCCGCCGAGCCAGCAGGTGCCGTCCTCCTGGACGCGGGCGATGACTTCGCGGGTCCGCTCGTCCGAGGTGAAGCGGACCAGCACCTGGTTCAGCACCACGTCGTTGAGGATCTCGACGCCGGGCTCCTGGCGCAGGATCTCCGCGAAGCGGCGGGCCAGGGTGCAGCAGCGGTCGACGAGATCGGCGGTGCCCTTGCGGCCCAGCGAGCGGAGGGCGGCCCAGACGGTGAAGCCGCGGGCGCGGCGGGAGAATTCGGGGACGTAGTCGAAGGGGTCGCGCTCGCGGCCGCCGGTCTGCACGAGGTAGGGGGCGGCGATGGTCATGGCGGCGCGGTGGGATTCCGGGTCGTTCACGATCACGATCCCGGAGTCGTAGGGGACGTTCAGCCACTTGTGGCCATCGGTCGCCCAGGAGTCCGCCCGTTCGGCGCCGCGGGCGAGGGGGGAGAGCGCGGGCGAGGCCTTCGCCCAGAGGCCGAAGGCGCCATCGATATGGAGCCAGGCGTCTCCTTGGGGGCGCTCGCGGACCGCGTCGGCGATCTCGTCGAGCGGATCGAAGGCGCCGCTGTTCACATTCCCCGCCTGGGCGCAGACGATCAGCGGCCCAGCACAGCTCGCGAGGACCGCGCGCAACGCCGCCGCTTCCATCCGTCCCTGATCGTCGCTCGGTACCGTTTTCACCCGCTCGCGGCCGAGGCCGAGCATCTGGAGGGCGGCGTGGATCGTGACGTGCGCCTCGGCGCCGATCACCACGTCGATCTCCGGCGCGCCGAAGAGGCCGCGGGTCTCGACGTCCCACCCCCGCTTCGCGAGGACGGCGTGGCGGGCGGCGGCCAGGGCGGTGAAGCTCGCCATCAGGCAGCCGGTGGTGAACCCCACGCTCGCCGCGCGCGGCAGGTCGAGGACTTCCAGCAGCCAGCCGGCCGCCGCCTCCTCGGCCACCGAGTTGGCGGGGGCGGTGGCGTAGAGGGTGGCGTTCTGGTCCCACGTCGAGGTCAGCCAGTCGGCGGCGAGCGCGGCCGGCAGGTGGCCGCCGATGACGAAGCCGAAGTAGCGCGGCCCGGGCATGCCGATCAGCCCCGGGTCCGCCGCGCGGACGAGCCGCTCGACCACCTCCAGGGGCGCCTCGCCGCTCTCCGGGAGCGGTCCGCCGAGGGCCGCCCGCAGCTCCTCGATCGACGCCGTGGCGCCGACGTGGCGGTGGGGGAGGCTCTCCAGAAATTCGACGGCGAGATCCGCCGTCCGCCGCAGCAGATCATCCATCGCCGTGCTCCCGCTCCCCGCGCTTTTCCTTGGCGGGAGCCTGGAGCGGCAACTCGGCGCGGCTTTCCCAGATCACCCGGGAGATCTCGGAGATCGCGTGGTTCGCCGCCTTCTCGTCGGGATAGCCCTCGGTGAGGACCACCAGGATGTAGGGCTTCGTCCCCGGCGGGAAGACGATCGCGGCATCGTGATGAAAGCCGGTGATATCCCCCGTCTTGT
>DASWQX010000321.1:0-3972 GCA_036403495.1 Thermoanaerobaculia bacterium | reverse complement strand
TGATTCTCGGGAGCGAGCCGCCTCGTTAATCTCGTAAGCTTTTGCTACCGCCTCTGCATTGGCCTGCGACGCGGTGATCCGCTCGGTGAGCAGAGCCTGTTTGGCGTTCCAGGAGAGCAGATCGCCGATGGCTTCGAGCACTTCTTCATGGCCCTGAGCCCCTTCGATCTCGCCTTCGATTGTGGCCAGGCTTTCGAGGTCGGTCTCGTCGGAAGACGTGATCTCATGGACTGACTGGAGCGAGATGCGAAGCGTCTCCATGGTCCGGTAGAGTGCTTGCCAGGAGTCGTCCGTGTAGTTCGTGTAGGGCTCTCCGGCTGGGAAGGTCTCGAAAAAGCGTTCCTCCAGGTTGTCCGTGTTGTAAAGCACGGCGTCGGCCTCATTGACCAAGGCGAGCAAACGGGCAAATGCGGGAGAGAGGTCGCGCCAGGAATGAACGTCGAGCTTTTCGAGCGCTTTGACCTGGTTTGCAATCTGCTCGTACTGGTTGTAAATCTGCTCCCCCTGCGCGATGTAGTCCTCGATCGCCTGCCCGTAACGTTCGATCTCGTCAAAGACCGTCACGGCGATGTGCAGCACGTCGGTCACCGGGATTTGTGCTTCACACCGGCCCGCGATGCCGACCAGAAAGAGAAAGAAAAACGTCACGCACGCCGCACGCCTCATTCGGATACCCTCCTTTGAAAGTCGTCGGTGAAACTGCTGAGGCGCAGAGCGTCTTCGACGCATCCGCACTCACGAAGCCATTGCGAGATCCACTCCGCGCCGAAAGCACTCTTGATTCGCAGCGCCTCGGCGACGGACGATTGAAAGGACAGACCCGGACGGGCTCCCAGGAATGCAAGCTCAGCCCGCCGGAGCCCGAGATGGAACAAGCGGGAGCCGCGAGGCGAGTTGAAGTAGTAATCCCGCCGTGGCTCCGCCCGCGCGATCAGCTCGATCTCTCGCGGGTTCAATCCAAAACCCTCGTAGAGCTCCCGAGCCCCGGCGGCGACCGCCGCCGGATTCGGCAGGTAAAAGCGCGTGGGGCACGACTCCCGGATGTTGGCGCCGGCCCCATGGGAATCGAGTTGCCGCAGGTTCTGCACGGCCAGGACAAGGCTTGCGTTTTTCTTCCGAAGAGAAAGGGCCCACTGCTGGACGCGCGAGGCCCATGCCGGGTGCATCAGCGCGATTCCGGCCTCGTCGAGGAGGATCAAGGTCGGCGAGCCGTCCAAGCCGCGCTCCACCTCGCGCAGCAGGCGAAGGAGGACCGGCAGCTTGACCGAGTCGTCGAGGTCCATCAGAGGCCGGGTCTCGTAGACCTCGACGCGCGCCCGCCCGCGCCGCTCGGTCCCCGTGCGATCGAGGAGATACCCGTACGGCCCGTCTCGCGTATAGGCCTTGAGCGCCATCCGGAGCTCGACGTCCTGCACCTGGATCATGTAGTTGAACAAAGACCGCTGCTCGGCGGACTCCTCCCGCAACAGTTCGAGACCGCGTGCGAGAGCCGCGCGTTTCGCTGGATTGAAGGTGACGTTTTGCAGACCGATCAGAAATTCGATCCAGGCCAACGCCCAGCCGAGCTCCTGCGGGTCCTCGAGGTCGCGGAGTGGCTGAAAATGAATCCCTCCCTCCTCGACTCCCACGAGGCTATAGGCGACGTTCGGCATCGCTTCGCAGAGAATCCGGCTCGACTGATCCCGGTCGAAGAGCACCACGCGGGACTCTGGATAGCGCAGGAAGTTGAGAAGCAAAGACAACAGAAGCGTGCTCTTGCCCGAGCCTGTGGGACCCACGATCAAGGTATGGCCGACGTCGCGGGTATGGAGATTCAATCGGAACGGAGTCGCTCCGTTGGTCCTTGCCAACAGCAGCGGAGGGGAGCCCTCCGGAAAGAAGGGGCAGGGGCATTGCGCCTCGCCGGGCCATTCCGTGGTCAGCGGCAGCAGATCGGCGACCGAAAGCGAGTTCACCATCGGGCGCCGGACGTTGGCGCTCGCGACTCCCGGCAGGCTTCCGAGGAAGGCGCCCACCGCGCCTACGGTCTCAAGGCGCCCGGAAAATCCCCGATCAGCGAGCACCTTCTGAACCTGGCGCGCCCAGCTCGCGACCTCTTCCCGGCTGTTTGCCGCCAGCACCACGACGGACGTCAGGTACCCGAAGACCGCCTCGCCCGAATCGTTGAGGGCCGAGGCCTCCGCGGCCTCGTCCACCATCGCCGCTGCGTGCCGGTTCTCAAACCCCTTCGCCGGCTCCTTGCCGGCGAGCAGACTGCCGACCGAGGGCTCTGCCCAGAACCACTGCCGCTGCATCTTCCGGATGAGTCCGGCCGCCTCGGAAGGCGGCAAGGGAATGAACCGCGTCGAGTAGCGCAAGGGGAAAGGAAGCTCTCCCAGCACGGAGAGCTCCCCGGGCCGCGTCGCGGAAGGCAGGCCCTCGACCGAGACCATAGCCAGATGCAGCCCGCCGATGCTCGGCTCCCAGCCGCCGATAAAGTCCTGCGGGCCGAGGACACAATCGAGCAGGATTCCCGGCTCGAAATCCGCGGCTCGCCCCCCGCCGAGCCCGGTCACGCACTCCCGCAGGTGACCCAGCGTTCGGCCCCGCGAGAGCGCTTCCACCCGCAGCACCGAGGAGAGCCGTTCCTCGAGCGCCTTGAGCCGCTCGCAGAAGCCGAGGAGCGACTTCTCCCAATCCGTGCGCTGAGCCTCGAATCCGCGTTCGAACCGTAGGGCGACGCGCGTGTAAACCTCGCGCGAAGGGATCTGCGTGATGGTCAAGACCGTCTCTGTGATGAAATGCTCACCGGATTCTGATTCGTACTCCTCCCGCCGTAGCTGATCGAGGCACGCCGTCAAGGTGTCGGGGAAAGCCCCCTCGGCCGGGTAGCCGGCCGCCCGTCGGCGGATCGCGTCGACGTGGATGACGTACTCGCCGGCAAGGCCGACGAGCACGGAGCTGACGACCATCGACAAGCGTTCGAGGGTTTCGGCGGTCGACGTGCTGAAGTCCGGGCCTTCGATCAGGAAGCAGCTCGAGAAAGTGCCGTCCTTGTTGACGATGAGGACCCGACCCTCGCAGACGAGGCCCACACCCCACGGCAACAGCTCCATGAGGCCCGGTGGTGCGAACGGCCGCCGGGGTCTTCCGAGAACCCAGCCCGCCAACGCCGCGCCGGATCCGAAGCCCAGGATGGAGCCCAAGAAATCCATCGCCGTTAGCTCAACGTCGCCGACAAGGGCCGCTTCGTCCGCGGCCGTCGCAGCTCGGTCCGGGCGACATAGAACCCTTGATAGGTGAGCGACTCGGCGAAGACGTCCACCACCCGCACGTCGCTCTTGGCGAGCGACGAGAGCAAGGGATAGAGGACCATCAGGTCGAAGGCCAGGAAAGCGAGGCTCCAGGGGTGAATACCGCCCGCGGTGAACTGCGCGCCCAAAATGGCGAGGAGGAAAAGGGCCGGCTTCTGGGGCATACCCAGGATCAATGCCGGCCGGATCAGAGACTGGTGAACACGTTGGCGCCGCACGGTAGAGCCTCAGTGAGACGAACCCTGTTCACCTTCTTGACTCCCAGGTCCGCCCGCCACGATCCGAGCGGCGAAGAAGAGGAGGACCGCTACACTCGCAACCACCCCGCCCATCATCAGCAGCCCCGTGCGCCAGTCGAAGCCCTCCTCGGCCGCCGAGATCCCGAGGGTGTCGAGAATCCCCGGGATGCCGACCAGGAGAGCTCCGCCGGCGATCACCGTCCCGATGTTTTTCATCCACGGCCGGTCATGACTCACCATGACGCCGACGATCCCGGCAAAGAAGGCGGAGATGACGATGGCCTTGGCAGTGGGCCCCGTCAGGTTTCCAGTGATCGTGTCGAAGGCTTGATTGAACGGCAGGGCCTGCCCGCCCGAGGCGAACGCGGTCCCGGGAAGTAGGGCAAGCGCCATCCCCGCCACCAGTCGAGTCTTCCAACGTAGAGACATCCAAACCTCCT
>DASWQX010000320.1:0-2832 GCA_036403495.1 Thermoanaerobaculia bacterium | reverse complement strand
GGCGAGGCGCACGGTGGCCTCGCCCTCGAAGCGCCCCGCCGCGTAGCCTTCGAGGTCGGTGTTGGTGCCCCAGACCACCTGGTCTCGCGGCGTCGAGACCGCCACGCCGAAGACGAAGTCGTCGAGCGGCCGTTCGGCCCGGGCGCGGATCTCGAAGGTGACGTCCTCGCCGGAGGTGATGTGGTAGCGCTCCTCGGCGTCCTGGCCGCCGGCGGCGCGCGCGATCATCCGGCACGCCAGGATCTCCGCCTCGCGCGATCCCCAGCGCAGCTCCTCCGACACGGCCTCGCCCGATTGCTCGCGCTGCCGCTTGGCCGCGAGGTGCTCCTCCCCCTCGCGCTCGGCCACCTCCTGGCGGTAGGCGTCGATCACCCGCCGGGGCTCGCCCACCAGCCGCTGGCGGCCGTTGTCGAGCCAGAGCACGCGGTCGCACACCCCCTCGACGAGGTCGAGCGAGTGGCTGACCAGGAGCAGCGTCTTGCCGCCGGCGAGGAACTCCTCGATCCGCCGCAGGCAGCGGTGGGCGAACGCCTCGTCCCCCACGGCGAGCACCTCGTCGACCAGCAGCACGTCGGGATCGGTGTTGACCGCCACCGCGAAGCCGAGGCGCACGTACATCCCCGAGGAGTAGTTCTTGACCGGTTCCTCCATGAAGTCGCCGAGGCCGGAGAACTCCACGATGTCCGCGTACCGGTGCTCGATCTGCTTGCGGGTGAGGCCGAGCACGGCGCCGTTGATGAAGACGTTCTCGCGCCCCGAGATCTCGGGGTGGAAGCCGGCTCCCAGCTCGATCAGCGCCGCCACCCGGCCGGCGACGGTGATCCGTCCGGTGGTCGGCTTGAGCATGCCGGCCACCATCTTCAGCAGCGTCGACTTGCCGGAGCCGTTGCCGCCGATCACCCCGAAGGCCTCGCCGGCATGGACGGCGAAGTCCACCGTCTCCAGCGCCGCGATGGACTCCTCCGGCTTCAGGCCGCTGGCCAGGCTGCGACCCACGAGCGCGCTCTTGAGGGTGCGCAGACGGTCCCCCGGCAGCGTCCGGCGGTAGACCTTGGAGACCCCCTCGACGCGGATGATGACCGGTGGCTCCGCCGGCTCCTGCGGCTGGCGGTCGGGCTCGCTCACGCCACCTCCACCAGGGTCTCGCGCAGGCGTTCGAACAGCCCCGCGCCCAGGGACCAGAAGACCAGGCTCACGAAGGCCATCTGGAGCCAGAGCAGCGGGTCCGGAAACCGGCCGCGGAAGAGCACGTCCTGGTAGGCCAGGATGTACGGCGTGAAGGGGTCGAGACGCACCGCCCACCAGACCGCCGTGAGGTGGCGGATGCTGTCGAGCGAGAACAGGATCGGGGTGAGGAAGAAGAGCAGGGTCAGCAGGTTGGCCAGCAGGTCGCGGGCGTCCTTGAAGTGCACGGTGAGCGCCGCCATTCCGAGCGCCATACCGGCGGCCATCGGCAGGTGGAGGAGGATCACCGCCGGCAGCGCCACGATCGAGATCCCGCCGACCGGGTAGCCGAGGATCCGCCCGGCGACGATGGCGGTGATCACGATCGGCAGCGCGAACAGGAAGTGGACCAGGTTCGAGAGCACCGCGACCATCGGCAGCAGCTCGGCCGGGAAGACCGCCTTGCGGATCAGCCCCGAGTTGGCGATCAGCGACATCGACCCCTCGAGCGCCGAGGCCGAGGTCCAGATCCAGGGGAAGAGGCCGCTGACCAGGAAGAGGGCGTAGGGGGTCATGCCGCCGCGGTCACCCGGCTTGAAGACGACGCTGAAGACGAAGGTATAGACCGCCAGAAGCAGCAGCGGGTTGGCCAGCGACCAGAAGAAGCCGAGCACCGAGCCTCGATAGCGAGCCTTGAGCTCGCGGGAGGTCAGGGTCGCGAGGAGGCCGCGGAAGCGGAAGAGCTGGTAGGCGACCCTGAACATACGGGGATGGAATGTATCATTCCGGCTCGTGACCGACTGGAGCCCGGTGGACCTGCTGCCCGCCCTCTGGGTGGGGGCGCTCGGCGCCGCGCTCGCGTGGGCGCTCCGCCGTTGGTACGACGCGGTGCCGGCGCGGGTGCTCGCCATCTTCGCCCTCGCCCTGGCGATCCTCTTCGGTCCGGTGCTCGGTGGCGGCCGGCTCCTCCTGCCGCTCGACGGCCTCCGCGGCGCCGTCCCCTTCCAGCGGCTGCCGCCCACCGAGCCGCACGGCAACCTCCTTCAAGGGGACCTGATCCAGCTCGTCACCCCCTCGCTCGGAGCCGTCCGGGAGGCGCTCCGGGACGGGCGCTGGCCGCTCTGGAACGATCGCGCCGGCGCCGGCATGCCGCTCCTCGCCGATCCCCAGGCGCAGGCCTTCCAGCCGCTGGTGCTCCTGGGCTACCCGTTCCCCCTGCTGCGGGCCGCGGGGGTGGTGGCGTCGCTGCGGGTGCTCCTGGCGCTGATCTTCGGCTTCCTCTGGCTGCGCCGGCAGGGGTTGGGAGAGGCTCCGGCCCTCGCCGGCGCGCTCGCCTTCGGCCTCGGCGGGTTCCTCCTGCTCTGGCTCGGCTGGCCGCTCGCCAATTCGGCGGCGCTACTGCCGCTCGTCCTCTACGGCGTCGCCCGCTGCGACGATCCGGGGAGGACCCGCGACGCGATCCTCCTCGGCGCCGGCGCCCTCGCCCTGCTGCTCGGGGGGCATCCGGAGACGGTCCTCTACGCGCTCGGGCTGGCGGCGCTCTTCCTCCTCGACCGCGTCCGCCGCCGGCCGCGCGGGTCGCGGTGGGCGCTGGCGCGCCGGTCCGGCGGCGCTCTGCTGGTGGCCGCGATGGTGGCGGCGCCCGTTCTGCTGCCGGCGATCGAGTAC
>DASWQX010000319.1:0-2249 GCA_036403495.1 Thermoanaerobaculia bacterium | reverse complement strand
TGCTGCGCAAGATCGCCGTCGCCCGCTTCTGCCGCACGCTCGGCACCCTCACCGCCTCCGGCGTGCCGATCCTCGACGGCCTCGAGATCACCGCCAAGACCGCCGGCAACGCCATCATCGAGGACGCCGTGATGGCGGTGCGCAAGAACGTCGAAGAGGGCAAGACGATCAGCGAGCCGCTGGCCCAGACCAAGGTCTTCCCCAGCATGGTGGTGCAGATGATCAACGTCGGCGAGCAGACCGGCGCCCTCGACCAGATGCTCTCGAAGATCGCCGACTTCTACGAGGAGGAGGTCGACACCGCGGTCGCCGGCCTGATGAAGCTGATCGAGCCGGTGATGATCACCGTCCTCGGCGGCGTCATCGGCACCATCGTGGCGGCCATGTACCTGCCGCTCTACTCGGTGCTGAGCAAGATCGGTTAGAAGGACCCTGGGGCGGCGGCCGTGCGCCGCCGCCCCGATCTCCTCCAGCGGCCCCTCCGATGACCACCCCCCTGGCGCGTCAGCTCCGCTGGTACATCGCCATCCGCGTGGTGGCGATCGTCAGCGTCCTGCTCCCCCTGGGCCTGTTCCAGCTCCTGACGCTGCCGGCGGCCGTCCCGCAGGGGGCCGAGCCGACCTTCGTCGGCCCGCCGGCTCCCGCCGCGCCCGGCGTCCGCGCGCCGTCGCCCTCCCCGGCTCCCGAGCCGGAGCCGGCGCTGCCGCACAACATCGTCTGGTTCCTCGGCGCCGCCTCGCTTGGCGCCACCCTGGTCTACATCGCCCTGATCCGGCTGCTGCGGCGCCACACCACGGCCCAGGCCTATATCCAGTTCTGCGGCGACCTGATCCTGATCACCGGCCTGGTCTACTTCCTGGGCGGCGCCATCAGCCCGTTCTCGCTGCTCTACCTGATCGTCATCGCCGTCGCCTCGACGCTGCTGCGGCGGCGGGCCGGCGTCATCGTGGCCAGCCTCGCCTTCGTGCTCTACGGCGGCATGATCTTCGGCCTTTCCAAGGGCTGGCTGCCGCCGGCGAGCCGCACCCAGGAGGTGCTCTCCGGGTGGCGGCTGAACTACAACCTGGCGGTGCACGGCTTCGGCTTCTACGTGGTGGCGCTGCTCACCTACTACCTGGCGCACAACGTCACCCGCGCCGAGCGCGAGCTGGAGGAGAAGAGCGAGCACCTCGCCGACCTCCAGGTGGTGCACCGCGACGTCATCCAGTCGATCACCAGCGGCCTGCTTACCACCGAACTCGAGGGCACCGTCACCAGCGCCAACCTCGCCGGCCTGGAGATCCTCGGCCGCGACGAGGCCGAGCTGGTCGGCAACCCGATCCACCGCTGGGGGCTGTTCACCGCCGACCACTGGCGCGAGGCCACCGCCGAGAGCGAGCGCACCGGCCGCATGCGCTCCGAGGTCGAGGTGACCCGCGGCGACGGCGCCGCCCGCCACGTCGGCTTCACCATCTCGCGGCTGACCGACGCGTTCGGCAAGCACCGCGGCTACATCGTCATCTTCCAGGACCTCACCCGCTGGCGCCGCATTCAGGAGGAGCTGCGCATGAAGGACCGCATGGTCGCCGTCGGCGAGCTGGCGGCAGGCCTCGCCCACGAGATCGGCAACCCGCTGGCCGCCATCTCCGGCTCCGTCCAGATGCTCTCCGGCCGCCTCGGCGGCGATCCCGCCGAGCGCAAGCTGATCGAGATCCTGCTCAAGGAGAGCCACCGCCTCGACCGCACGATCAAGGGGTTCCTCCGCTTCGCCCGCCCGCGCGAACGGTCGAGCGTCTCCTTCGACATCGCGCGGCTGCTCACCGAGAACTTCGAGCTCCTCCGCAACAGCGAGGAGGTCTCCCGGCACCACCGCCTGGTGCTCGACCTCGATCCCCCCTCGGCGCGCCTGTTCGCCGATCCCGATCAGGTGAGCCAGATCTTCTGGAACCTCGCCCGCAACTCGCTACGGGCGATGCCGGACGGCGGCTCGCTGCGGGTCACCGGCCGTTTTTCCGGCGACCAGGCGCCCGGCGAGTGGTACAAGATGCAGGTGATCGACACCGGCCGCGGCATGTCGGAGGAGCAGCGCACCAACCTCTTCCACCCCTTCCAGTCGTTCTTCGACGGCGGCACCGGCATCGGCATGGCGATTGTCTACCGGATCGTCCAGGACCACGGCGGGCGCCTGCGCGTCGACAGCCGCCCCGGCACCGGCACCACGATCACGGTCGAGCTGCCCACCGTCGCCGCCAGCGTCACCCTGGTCTCCG
>DASWQX010000318.1:0-7564 GCA_036403495.1 Thermoanaerobaculia bacterium | reverse complement strand
CGGGGAGCCAGCGCCGGTACCACACGGCGCCGATCTCCGTGAGCGGCAGCTCGACGCCGTCGGCCTCGAACCCCAGGACCACGTCCTCGCCGTCGAGCCGGATGCGCAGGGCGGTGGGGCCGTCCACGTCCTCGCCGTTGAGGCGCAGGCAGGGCTCGCCCAGCGCTTCCAGCCAGTCCATGACCTCCTCGGTCGTGGGTTCCAATGCAGACTGGCTGAGGATCAGGATCAAACCGCGCTCCTCCTACAAGGCTAGTGCGCGCCGGTCGGAGGACGGGGACAGGCCGCCGCCCCGTTGACGGGGGGCATGGAGCTGGCTAACGTTGCGCCATGAGCGACATTCAAGAGACCATTTCCGAAATCGTCGAAGGCGGCGAGAAGTCGCATGACGGGCTGAACAACCTGATCGCCGTGCTGGTGGCAATCCTGGCCACCGTCATGGCGCTGTGCAACATCAAGGACGGCAACATCGTGCAGGCGATGTCCCAGGAGCAGGCCAAGGCGGTCGACCAGTGGTCGTACTACCAGGCGAAGGGGACGAAGCAGAACCTCGCCGAGAGCGTGGCCGACCAGCTCCGGCTCCGCCAGCAGGAGGGGGGCTTGACGCCGCAGGCCGCGGCGCTGGTGGCCAAGGAGATCGTCACCTACGACGCGACGGTGAAGAAGTACGAGAAGGAGAAAGCGGACATCAAGGCCGAGGCCGAGGGCGCCCAGAAGGAGTACGACCGGCTGAACGTGCACGACGACCAGTTCGACATGTCTGAGGCGGCGATCAGCATCTCGATCGCCCTGCTGGGCGTCAGCGCGCTGACCCGCAAGAAGTGGCTGGTGGGGGTGGCGATCGTCTTCGCCGGCTTCGGCGTGGTGATGGGAATGGCCGGCTTCCTGGGCTGGAACATTCACCCGGACGCCTTCGCGAAGTGGCTCAGCTAGAGGCCCGCCCGCCCCGCCAGGCCGCGAACATCCAGATCAGGCCGCTGACGCCGAAGGCGATCGGCAGGATCAGCAGGGCGCGGCCGAGCGAGGAGTGATCGGAGACCAGACCGATCAGCGGCGGCGAGGGGACGTCCCCGAGCAGGTGGATGGCGAGGATCGACAGCGCCACCGCCGTCGCCCGCCGCTCCGGCTCGACGACATTGATGATCGCCGAGTTGACCGGTCCGGTGGAGACGAACACCAGAGTCTCGGCGATCGCGATCGCCACCGTGTAGGCGACCCGGCCGTGGGCGGTGAAGGCGATCCAGGCGAAGGGGACGGCGGCCAGCGTGCTCACTCCCGAGACCCAGAGGTAGGACTCCTTGAAGCGCGGCAGCAGCTTGTCCCCTAGCCAGCCCCCCAGGAAGGTGCCGACGAAGCCGGTGACCACCACGATGGCTCCGAACTGCACCGTGGCGTCGGCGTGAGCCAGCCCGCGCTCGCGCTCCAGGAAGGCTGGCGTCCAGAAGGCCAGCGCGCCGAGCGCGAAGGTGTAGGCGGCGTAGCCGAGGACGGTCAGCACGTAGGGGCCGTTGCGCAGCAGCCCGGTGTAGGCGGCGAGCGCCTGCCGGCCCAGCGCCACGCCGTGCCCCGCCGCCTCCGCGGAGCCCTCCCCCTCCTGGGCGCCGCGCGGCGGATCGAACAGGCGCGCGGTGAGATAGGCGAGGAGGAGGCCGGGCACGCCCGCGACGAAGAACGCCGCGCGCCACCCCCAGTGGCCGTCCACGAAGCCTCCCAGCATGTAGCCGGCGGCCGAGCCGATCGGGATGGCGGCGGTGAAGACGGCGAACACCCGGCCCCGCTGCTCCACGGGGAAGTAGTCGGCCAGCAGCGCCGGCGACACCGTGCCGTACGCCGCCTCGCCCACCCCCACCGTCGAACGGGCGGCGAACAGGCTGGCGAAGCCGCGCGCGAAGCCGCCCAGGGCCGTGGCCACGCTCCAGATGGCGACTCCGGCCGCGATCAGCCGCGGCCGCTTGCCGCGGTCGCCGAGCGTGCCGAAGATCGGCGAGGTCAGCATGTAGACCAGGATGAAGCCGGTGGCGAGCGCCCCGAGTTGGGTGTCCGAGAGGCCGAGGCCGGCGGGCGCGGGGCGCTTCAGGCTCTCGACCACCGAGGCGACCACGAAGCGGTCGAGATAGTTGAACAGGTTGACGAACGTGAGGACGAATAGCCCCCAGCGGGCGACGCGGACCGGGTCGGTGCGAGTGGGCGCAGGCGCAGGCATGAGATCGGCGGCTTGTGGAGCGCGGTTCGAAAGGACTCTAACCGCGCTCCCGGCCGCCGTCAAACGCGGCGGAGCCTACTCGTAGCGCAGCGCGTCGATCGGATCGAGCCGCGAGGCCTTGCGGGCCGGGTAGAAGCCGAAGAAGACGCCGATGGCGGCGGCGAAGCCGAAGGCGAGCAGCACCGAGCCCGAGCTGACCTGGGTGGGCAGGCCGGCGAAGCGGGTCACCAGGACCGGCGCCAACAGGCCGAGTCCGACGCCGATCGCTCCGCCCACCACCGAGAGCGCGATGGCCTCCAGCAGGAACTGCAGGAGGACGTGCCGCCCCTTGGCGCCGATCGCCAGGCGGACGCCGATCTCGCGGGTGCGCTCGGTGACCGAGACCAGCATGATGTTCATGATGCCGATCCCGCCCACCAGCAGCGAGATGGCGGCGGCCGAGCCGAGCAGGATGGACAGGGTCTTCGAGGTCTGCTCGGAGGTCGAGGCGATCTCCTCCTGCGAGCGCATGTTGATGTCGCTCTCCTGGCCGGGCGGCGTGCGGTGGCGCTGGCGCATCAGGGCATCGATCTGGTTCTGCGCCTCCGGCACCTCGCCGGCGGTGCGGGCCGAGATGTAGATCATGCTGATCCGCGGCGAGCCCAGGAGCTGCTTCATCACCGTCGTGTAGGGGGCGATGATCTGGTCGTCCTGGTCCTGCCCCATCATGTTGCCCCCCTTGCGCTCCAGCACGCCGACCACCCGGAAGGGGAGGTGCTTGATGCGGATGGTGGAGCCCACGGCGTCGCCAGCCGGGAAGAGGTTCTCGGCCACCGTGGCGCCGAGGACGCAGACCCGCGTCGAGGTGCGGACGTCGACGTCGGTGAAGAAGTCGCCGTCGGCCACGTTCCAGGCGCGGATGAAGGGCCAGTCGACGCCGACGCCCCAGACCTGGGTCCCCCAGTTGGCGTCGCCCGCCACCACCTGCGCGTTGGTGCGGGCGCCGGGAGAGACGTAGGAGACCGCCGGGCACTCGGCCTTGATGGCGTCGGCGTCCTCCGGAGTGATCTTCGACTGGTCGGTGAACATGCGGGCGCCGCCGGTGTTCGCGGCGCCGGGGAAGAGCATGATGAAGTTGGTGCCCAGCGAGTTGATCGTCGCCTGGATGGAGCTGGAGGCGCCGGTGCCCACCGCCACCATGGTGATGACGCAGGCGACGCCGATGATGATCCCCAGCATGGTGAGCAGCGAGCGCATCTTGTTGCGCGAGATCGCCATCAGTCCGACTTTGGTGATGTTCCAGAGACGCAGGAGCGAAATTTTCATCGGGCCACCTCTGCCGCGACGGACGCGATGGGGAAGGGGAAGGTGACGGCGGGCTCAAACTCGCCGCTCGCGGGCGCGCCCTGTTGCGCCGCCCGGCGCTGGACGATCTGCTCGTCGCGCCAGACCAGGCCGTCGCGCACCAGGACGACACGCCGGGCGTGCGCCGCGATGTCCGGCTCGTGGGTGATGAGGACGACGGTCTTGCCGGCGTCGTTGAGCGCCTGGAAGATGCCGATGACCTCCTCGGAGGTGCGCGAGTCGAGGTTGCCGGTGGGCTCGTCGGCGAGCAGGATGGCCGGGTCGGTGACCAGCGCGCGGGCGATCGCCACCCGCTGCTGCTGGCCGCCGGAGAGCTGCGAAGGATAGTGGTCCTCGCGGCCGGCGAGGCCGACCTGGGCGAGGGCGGCGCGAGAGCGGCGGGCGCGCTCGAGGGTGGAGAGGCCGAGGTTGCCGTAGAGCAGGGGGAGCTCGACGTTCTCGGTCGCCCGCGTCCGCGCCAGCAGGTTGAAGCTCTGGAAGACGAAGCCGATCTTGGCGTTGCGGATCTCCGCCCGCTGGTCGCGGTCGAGGCGCGAGGCGTCGATGCCGTCGATCCGGTAGGTGCCCGCGGTCGGCCGGTCGAGGCAGCCGATGATGTTCATCAGCGTCGACTTGCCCGAGCCCGACGGGCCCATGATGGCTACGAACTCGCCGCGCTCGACCGTCAGGCTGACCCCCTTGAGCGCGGCGACCTCGACCTCGCCCATATGGTAGATCTTGGTCAGGTCGTGGATCTCGATGACCGGAGCCGCCCCCGCGGCGTCCATGCTCAGAACCGCCCCAGGCCGCGCTGGCCGCCGCCGCCCGGACCCGGAGGACGGTTGGCGCCGGCGGGAGCCTCGACCTTGACCGTGGCGAGCCCGGTGATCACCGGATCGCCCGGCTTCAGCGTGCCGGAGATCACCGCGACCACCTGAGTGTAGTGGCCGTCGGTGATGCCGGTGCGGATCTGCACCGCCCGCATCGCGGGCGTCTTGTCGTTGTTGTCCTCCGGATTGAGGACATAGACGGTCTGCCCCTGCTGGCGGCGACCGCCGCGCCCCTGGCCCCCTTGGCCGAAGTGCTGGCCACCGCCCTGGGCACTGCCCTGGCCGCCACTCTCAGCGCCGCCCGACGCGGCGACCTGACCGGCCTGGCCAGGGGCTTGGCCGCCAGCCTGGCCGCCGAAGCGGTGGTGGTGCTGTCCGGGCTGCTGATCGGAGGTCATCCCGGCTTGCTGGTCAGAGGTCATCCCGGAGGGCCGGCCGGAAGGCTGGACGGCCGCTTCGCTGGTGGCGGGCTGCGCGTCGGAGGACGGCGCGGCCGTCCTGCCGCTCGCCGTCTTGGCATCCGCCGACTTTGCATCCGCCGTCTTGCCGTCCGCCGTCGCCGGCCGGAAGCGCAGGGCGGAGTTGGGCACGCGCAGCACGTCGCGGACGGTGGCGACCCGGATCACGACGTTGGCCGTCATGCTCGGGCGAAGCTTCAGGTCGGGGTTCGGCACCTCGACGATCACCGGGTAGGTGATGACGTTCTGGGTGACCGTGGCGTTCAGGCGCACCTGCGAGATCTGGCCCCGGAACGGCTGGTCGGGATAGGCGTCGACCGTGAACTGCACGGGCTCGCCGACGCTCATCTGGCCGATGTCCGACTGGTCGACGTCGGCCTGGACCTGCATCTTGGTCAGGTCCTTGGCGATGGTGAACAGGGTGGGGGCCGAGAACGAGGCGGCGACCGTCTGGCCGATGTCGTACTGGCGGGCGACCACCTGGCCGTCGATCGGCGAGTAGATCTTGGCGTAGTTGAGGTTGGTCTGCGCCTGCTTCAGCGCCGCCTGGGACTGGGCGAGCCCGGCGCGCGCGCCGTCGTAGGCCGCCTTGGCCGCGTCGAGGTCGGACTGCGCGATCAGGCCGACGGCGGCCAGCCGCTTCTGACGGTTGTAGGTGAGCAGGGTGTTGGCGACGTCGACCTGCGCCTTGGTGACGTCGGCCTGGCGCTGCTCGACGGTCTGCTGGAAGGGGGTCGGGTCGAGCTCGGCGAGGAGCTGCCCCTTCTTCACCTGGCTGTTGAAGTCGGCGTAGAGCTTGGAGATGATGCCCGAGACCTGGCTGCCGACCTGGACCGTGGTGACGGCGGACAGGGTCCCCGTGGCATTCACGGTGGCGGAAATGTTCCCCTGGCTGACCGCTTCGGTGCGGTACTGATCGCCGCCCTTGCCCTTGCCGCGCCGGAGGAAGAACAGAGCGACCAGGACTCCCACCACCACCACGATCGCGATGATGAGGTACCGGCGCTGCTTGTGATTGTTCTCGAGTGGGTCCATGGCACCTCAGAACGCAGAGTCCCGGGAAGAGTTTCCCGGATCGCGCGCTCCCTCCCTATTTTTTACATGCCTTACATTTTACTCGTGCGCTGCGCCATCCAGTCCGGAATCGGAAAGCACGATCCGTTCCTTCTTCGCGCTTGAACGGCGGAAGGTCCGCGACAGCCAGCCCTGGAGCCCGTCCATGTAGACGTAGAAGACGGGCGTCACGAAGAGCGTCAGGAGCTGCGAGAAGAGCAGGCCGCCGACCACCGCGAGGCCCAGCGGCCGGCGCGACTCGGCGCCGGCGCCCAAGCCCAGAGCGATCGGCAGGGTGCCCATCAGCGCCGCCATGGTGGTCATCATGATCGGCCGGAAGCGCACCACCGAGGCCTGGTAGATGGCCTCGGCCGGCGTCAGCTTGCCGTCCCGCTGCGCCTCGATGGCGAAGTCGACCATCATGATGCCGTTCTTCTTCACCAGGCCGACCAGCAGGATGATGCCGACGAAAGCGTACATCGACAGCTCGGTGTGGAAAAGCATCAGCGTCACCAGGGCGCCGAAGCCGGCGAAGGGCAGGGCCGAGAGGATGGTCAGCGGGTGGATGAAGCTCTCGTAGAGGATGCCGAGGACGAGGTAAATCACCAGGATGGCCATCACCAGCAGCAACCCGAGCCCCTGGAGCGACGACTGGAAGGCCTGCGCCGTCCCCTGGAAGCTGGTGCTGATCGTCGGCGGCAGGAGGCTGCGGGCGGCGCGGTCGACCGCCGCGACCCCCTGCGACAGTGAGGTGCCCGGCTCGAGGTCGAAGGAGATGGTCACCGACGGGAGCTGCCCGGAGTGGGTGACCGCCAGCGGGCCGACGCCGGCGGTCAGCCGCGCCAGGGCCGACAGCGGCACCAGCGCGCCGCCGTCCGCGTGGACGTAGAGCAGGCCGAGCGCCCCGGGATCGCGCTGGTACTGCGGCTCCAGCTCGAGGATCACCTGGTACTGGTTGTTGGGCGAGAAGATGGTCGACACCTGGCGCGAGCCGTAGGCGTAGTAGAGCGCGTCCTCGATGGAGCGCATGCTCACCCCGAGCTGCGCCGCCTTGTCGCGGTCGATGTCCACCTGCACCTGCGGGTTGGTGATCTGGAGGTCGGAGGTGACGTCGCGCAGGCCGGGCAGGGTGCGCATCTTCGCCTCCAGGAGCGGGGCGTCGCGGTAGAGCTCGGCGAGGTCCGACCCCTGGAGCGTGTACTGATACTGGCTCTTGGTCAGCCGGCCGCCGATGCGGATCGTGGGCGGGATCTGGAGGAAGGCCCGCATGCCCGGGATGACCGAGAGCTTGGGCCGCAGCTCCTCCATCACCTCCTTGGCCGGCGGCCGTTCGCGGCGCGGCTTCAGGCGCATGAAGAAGAGGCCGTTGTTGGGGCCGGTGCTGCTGCCGCGCGAGCCGACGGAGGACATGAAGGCCGCCACGTTCCTGTCCTGCGCGAGGATCCTGGCGAGCTGCTGCTGGTGCGCGGCGAGCGCCTCGAAGGAGACCCCCTGGATCGCCTCGGTGAAGGCGATCATCTGGCCGGTGTCCTCCTCGGGAATGAACCCCTTCGGGATCTGCACGAACAGCCAGGCGGTGGCGGCGAGCACGGCGAGCGAGCCGAGCAGCAGGGTCAGGCGATGGCGGAGCGACCAGCGCAGGCCGACCTCGTAGAGCTTCAGCGAGCGGTCGAAGGCGCCCTCGATGGCATTGTATA
>DASWQX010000317.1:0-4478 GCA_036403495.1 Thermoanaerobaculia bacterium | reverse complement strand
GACGGCGACCGGCTCGACGCCCACCGGGATGGAGGCGACCTGGGCGAGCCGGTTCCCTCGGATCTGGAAGACCTCGAGCCGGTCGTCGGGCGTGTTGACGGCGAACAGGAACCGTTTGTCCGATGAGAATGCGAGCGGCCGCACCTGCCCGCTCTCGAACAGCGTGTACGGGGACGAGGCCTTGGCCAGTCCGCGGCTCCCGGCCTTCGTATCCGCCGACGCCTCGGAAAGGCGGCTGGCGCCGGGGACATACATGAGCGCCACGAGGAACGCGAACGCCATGAAGGCCATGAGTGCCACCACCAAGCGACGATAAGACTGCTGCGGATCCATAACGATTTCCTCCTTTCTGTCGGGTTGTGCTCGCTGCGAGCAACGACAGATATTTCGTACTGGGAGAACGAAGGTGAAATCAGTCAGATCCCGGATGTTTTGCCAGGTGTTGCGGTGCGCCGGGCCCGAAGCTTCCCGGCGCTCTCGAGAAGAGGAACGCTCCCGACAGCGGTTTCCCCTCACCGTTTGATGGAGTACCTGAACGACTCTCCGCGCCGCACCTCTTGCGGCAATCCTGTTGTACTGTCCGGGCATGGAGAGCGAAGAGACGAAGTACACGCGAGTCGAGTACGAGAGGAGGTTTCTGGTTTCTCCGCACGGGGATTGGAGAAGTGTGGTCGAACCCTACTCAAAGACCTTCCAGGACCGGTACATCCGGCCGGGAAGACTTCGACTGCGGATTCTGACCGACTCGGACACCGGCCGGCGGCTCATCAAGCTGACCAAGAAGTTCGAGTCGGATTCGCCCTACTTTCAGAGGATCGGCCGGATTCTCCTGTCGCCGGACGAGCACGAGCTCTTCGCTGCCCTCCCGGGAGATCGACTCCAGAAGACCCGTCACTACCATCTCCACCAAGGCCGGGTGTTCTCGGTCGATGTCTTCGCAGGCGAGTTGGACGGACTGGTTCTGTGCGAAACCGAGGCGGGCGGGCTCGAAGAGCTTCTGTCGATCCAGCCTCCGATATACGCGAGCCACGAAGTCACGGAAGATGTGTTCTTCACCGGTGGCAATCTTTGCCGGACCTCTCGCGCCGACCTGCTGCGCAAGCTGGCTACGTTCGCTTGAGATTCAGGCCGCAGGGGATCAAGCGAGCTGCGTGTCCGCTGCGAGCTGCTGCTCGACGATCTCGCGGATCTTCGGGATCGCTGATTCCTCGACGCGGCCGGCGAGCGCGAGGGGGACCAGCGCGGGGTCGACGGCGTCACGGACCACCGGCAGCCGGAGGATCACCTCGCGGGCCATCTCGCGATCGGCGCCAAGGCCTCGGAGACGATAGGTGGCCGCGATGGAGCTGCCGCAGATGAGCTTGTAGAGGAGCGGAGGACCGTCAAGGTAGTCCGTCAGCTTCGGCGCGCAGTCGACCAGCTCGGCGACGCTGTCGAGGAACCTCCACGAGGTGCCACCCGAACCCGCGAACGATACTGCTTCAGAGCCTCGGCGACCACAGCACGACGAGAAAGCCGACACCGGCGATGACCGCCGGCCAGTAGGTCCAGCCAAGCCACCGGCCCACTGACGGAAACGTCCGATACTTGCTGGGGTACAGCGGCTCGGCCGCCAGATAGATGGCCGGCTCGAAAAAGCCGAGTGCCTCGTCGCAACGGAGCAGGAGATGGCGAACGGTCTCGCGGGCATGATTGCGGTGGTGGGTGTACACGCCGGCCAGCGCCATCAGGGCCACGACCAGAAGAGTCAAGCCCGCCCGGGGCCATCCCCCGTCGATAGGCCGCGTCTTCTCCGATGCTAGGAACGACGCGCCCGCGCCGAACACGCCTAGCAAGAGGAGCACGAGTTTCTGTTGTGCGTCCTCGATCGCCAGCAGCTCTGCAGCGTGCTTGCGATAGGCTTCTCGCACCAACTCGCTACGCTGATCCTCCGTGAGCTTAGAAGCCAACACCGAAGTCGGAGCGTTCACGTCGTCCTCCTTTGCGTTCGGGCAGGGTCATGCCCTCTACCGGTTTATGTGTACTATTCGATAGCATACTGTCCTTTGTGGCGTGAGCGGGCGCTTCCATCCCTCCGGGCGATCGGCGGTATGATCGGAGACATCGGACGCTTTCGTCAGAGAACGGAGGGGGCGCGCCTCCGAATTGGAGATCAGATGGTGTCTACTCGAGACCGCATCGGAGCCATCCGCTTCCCGCCTTTCTTGCACGTCGTGTTGCTCTTGGCGGCGGGCCTCTCTCTCGGCCGCTGCAGTGAAGGGGATCGGATACGGGTCGTCCCGCAGGTCGGGCCCGTCCATCCGGTCCGTGTGACGTTCTCGCCCGAGGACCCCCACCTCCTGGCGGTCGTAGAGGAGGCCGGTGCGGTCTCGCTGTGGGACGTGACCGATGCCGCCAAGCCGCTCGAGAAGTTGGTCCTGCATACCCGTGCCGTGGACGCCCGCATCCTGCCGGGACGGACGATCGTCACGGGCGAGCGGGACGGCACGCTCAAGCTCTGGAATTTCGACGGCTCGCTCCGCGACAAGCCGTTGCACGCGCACCGGGGGAGGGTGCTGGCGATCGATGCCTCTCCGGCAGGACTGGTCTCGGCTGGAGAGGACGGCACCGTGGCGCTCTGGGGGCTGGATGGAAAGCCACGGGTGAGCGCTTTCCGGGCCCACGACGGTCCTGTCGTGGCGGTGGCCATCTCGCTGCATGGGGATATTGCGACAGCCGGCAGAGATCGAATGGTCCGTCGCTGGAATCTGCAGGGTGTCAAGGTCTGGGAGAGCCCTTTCGAAGGCGTGCTGACCTCCGTCGCCTTCTCGGCTCGGGGGGATCTGCTGGCCGCGGGAGGTGCAGGTGTGCAGCTATGGCGCCTTGGCGGGCCGGCCGAGAGCCCCAGGTTCCAGGTCGGTATCGGGGACGTGACAGCCGTGGCCTTTTCTCCCCAGTTCGACGTCCTGGCCGTGGCGAGCCGGTACAGTGGTGTGAGCCTGTGGAACCCGGATGGCTCGCCGCACGGCAGCAACTCTTTCGGCAGGTCGGCCGCGCTTCCCGGCAGCCAAAAAGAGGGTATCCGCGCGTTGGCCTTCTCTCCCCGTGAGGGCCTGCTCGCCATGGCCAGGAGCGATGGCCTGGCCGGCTCGGTTCAGCTCTGGCAACTGGGCGGCTCGCTGCGCGGCCAGGTCGAGGTCAAGCCGTACATCGGTCCCTTCGACTTCGACCGGCCTTGGGACATAAGTGCGGTCTCGTTTTCACAGCGGGGTCTCCTTGCGGTGAGCACCCTCGGCGGCGCCGTCTGGTTGGCCCCGCCGGGCTCCACGGTCGAGAAGCCTTTGAGGAGTCAGAGGACACCGGTGATAGCCATGGTGTTCTCGCCGCATGGCGACACGCTGGCGTCCGGGGACGGCGACGGCAACCTTCTGATCTGCCCGGTGCGCGGAGTGCCGGAGGATGGGCCATGCACTACGTTGAGCCAACCGGACCTTAAGGCGCTGGCCTTCGTCGGGAGGAAAGACCTCCTGGCCATAGCGAGTCGGGATGGGACAATCCGGTTCTGGAGGAGTGATGAGAAGCCGGAGCGGTCGCCCCTCCAGACTGGCAAGGAGGGGATCGCGATCGCGGGCTCTCCGACCCGGGATCTCCTGGCTGTAGTGGCAGAGAGAAAACTCTCGCTCTGGGATGTGAGCCAGCCCACGGGTGCCCATCGGGTCCAGGAAGCCACGCTGGACAGTGATACGTATACGGTCGCGTTCTCCCGTGACGGTGACCTCCTGGCCACAGGCGACAACAGAGGAGAGGTCATACTCTGGAATCCGGACGGGAGCCGGCGCGGCGAGATGCTGAAGCACGGCTCTTACCCGGTCGGAGCCCTCGCGTTCTCGCCACGCGAGGATCTCCTGGCCTCGCTGGATAGTGCCCACACGATCCAACTCTGGAACCCCGACGGCAGCCCCCGGGGTAAGCCCCTCGAGATGCCGATGGATACTCCCGGCCCCATGCCCGCACTCGCCTTCTCACCGACCGAAGACCTCCTCGCCGCCGGACACGGGAGAGAAATCTACCTGTGGAACCTCAACGGCTCCCTCCGCGGTCCCGCGATCCGCAACACGGCAGGCGTCGCGTCGATCGCTGCCGCGCCGGCCAAGAACCTTGTCGCAGCCGTGACTGCAGGCGACGAGATCCACCTCTGGGATCTCGCCGGGAAGGAGCTCAGCCGGCCGCCCATGCGCCACGAAAATGTCCATGAGCTGGCGTTCTCTCCAGATGGCCAGCGGCTCACGTCTTCAGGGAGGGATGGCACCGTAATGCTGTGGAGGACCGATGGCACCAGGATCGCCCTGGAAGAGCAGGCCCGAACCAGCGAAGTATTCGGCGGCACCGATTCCGTGGCGTTTTCTCCGAATAGCGAGCGCCTGGCCTTGGCAGGGCGCTGGGAAGTCCTCCTCTGGGACTCGAACGGTGGTCGCCTCCTCCCGAAGCAGTATTCGAAT
>DASWQX010000316.1:0-2043 GCA_036403495.1 Thermoanaerobaculia bacterium | reverse complement strand
CGAGGGCGGCGAGCACCCGCTGGCGCCCCTCCTCCCCCTCCCGCGGGTGGTAGGGGATCAGCTCGTCGAGGTGGGGGTTGCCAGCCAGCACCGTGGCGGCGACCGGCGGCCCCACCAGGGTGATGTGAGGGCGCAGGAAGTGAGCGTGGAGCGCGCGCAGCAGCGGCGTCAGCCAGAGGGTGTCGCCGATGTGGAAGCGGGCCTGGTGGATCAGGAACCGCTGCCCGGCGGCGCGGCGGGGGAGCGGCGGGGGAGCGCCGTCCGCCACCCGCCAGAGCGGCGCTTCGCAGTGGAGAGCGGCGAGGAAGCGGTCCGCCGCCGCCGTGCCGCGGGCGCCGTCGCAGCCGGGGGACTGAAAATCGAACGGAGCCGTGTGGAGGGGCCCCGCCGCCACCCTCTGCCAGCCGGCCGGCGGCGCCAGCACCAGAGACGCCGCTCCCGGCTCTCCCAGGCGGGCGAGGCAGCGCAGGTCCGCGGCGAGCTCGCCGGCGCCGCTGCGCCCGGCCAGCCGGGTGACGCGAAAGGCGGGCAGCAGCGCGAACGGCGCGCCGTCGCGCAGCGCCGAGCGCAGGTGGAGATGGACCTCCAGGGCCGGCGACCGCTGGCGGAGGGAGGCGGCGACCCGGTACAGCGCCTCGTACTCGAGGACGTGATGGATCGGCCGCAGGCAGAGGACGTCGAGCCTCCCCGTCCGCGGCAGGGCGTCGAGCGGATCCGGCTTCGTCGGCGCTCCCGCGGCGGCGCCGAAGGCGCCGGCCGGGAGCGAGACCGCCGGCTGGCGAGCCGCATCGAGATGGCTGGGGGTCACGGTGGGAGAGTGTAGCCGGGTTCCGGTGCCTTGCCGCCCGGGCATAAATGCCCGGGCTACGCTTCAAACGAAAAGCCTCCTGAAGGAGGCTCAATCTCTCCGGCCGCTGTTTGAGCCGGCTTCAGCCGGCTTTTCGTTTCCACTGTAGCCCGGGCATTTATGCCTGGGCGCCGGAGGCGCCGGGACCCATGGGAGCCACGAGCTTCTGCCCCCGAGTCTTGCCAAGCGCCGGGGGTTCGGCTAGCTTTCCGAGAGTTCAAGGGGGAGTCTGCCGTGGTGAAGAAACCGCTCGCCTGCCCATGGGCTCTGCTGTCCCATCTCTGCCTGGCGGCCCTGCTGATCGCGGGCCGGGCCGCCGCTCAGGAGGCGACCGCCGCGCCGGCGATCCCCGACGTCGAGCTGACCGATCAGGACGGCAAGCCGGTCCACGTCTATTCCGACCTGATCCGGGGCCGGCGGGTGGTGATGAACTTCGTCTTCACCACCTGCACCACGATCTGCCCGCCGATGGGCGCCAACTTCGAGCGGCTGCAGAAGGAGCTGGCGGGGCGCGCGGACGTGCGGCTGATCTCGGTCAGCGTCGATCCGCGGACCGACACGCCGCAGCGGCTCAAGGAGTGGGGGGCGAAGTTCCACGCCGGACCGGGATGGACCCTGCTGACCGGCCGGCAGGAGGACGTCGAGCGGCTGCTCAAGGCGCTCGGCGTCTTCACCGCCGACCGCGCCGACCACTCGCCGCTCGTGCTGCTGGGCGACGATCCGGCCGGGCGCTGGACCCGCGCCTACGGCCTCGCCTCGCCGGCGAAGATCGTGGAGGTCCTCGACGGCCTGGCCCCGGTGGCTACGCCGGCCCCTCAGACCCCCGCGCCGGCCGCAGCCGACAGCCCGGCGCATCAATACTTCACCGACGTCGAGCTGACCGACCAGGACGGCCGTCCGCGGCGGCTCTACAGCGACCTGCTGGCCGGCAGGACGGTGGTGATCGACGTCTTCTTCGCCGACTGCACGGGGAGCTGCCCGGTGGTGGCGGCGACGTTCGCCAAGCTCCAGGCGGCGCTCGGCGACCGGCTGGGGCGCGATCTCTACCTGCTCTCGTTCTCCGTCGATCCCAAGACCGACACGCCGGCTCGCCTCAAGGAGTACGCCGCCCGCTTCGGCGCCCGGCCCGGCTGGTTCTTCCTTACCGGCGAGAAGGCGAACGTCGACCTCGCCCTGCGCAAGCTGGGGCAGTACGT
>DASWQX010000315.1:0-3323 GCA_036403495.1 Thermoanaerobaculia bacterium | reverse complement strand
CGACCGCTTCGGCGCTCTCGCCCGCGAGGGCATCGACGGCCGCGAGCTGGCCCGGCCCTTCGACCGCCGCCGCGACGGCTTCCTGGCCGGCGAGGGGGCCACGGTGGCGCTGCTGGAGAGCGCCGCCAGCCTCGCCGCTCGCGGCGGCGGTCCCGGCGGCGACCGCCGTCCGCTGGCGCGGGTGCTGGCCTGGGGTAGCGCTTTCGATCCCACCGCTCCCCCCTCCGGCTGGGGGCACGGGCACCGGCCGCTGGCACGCGCGCTCCGCCGCACCCTGGAGCGCGCCGGCCTCGGGCCCGGCGACGTCGACCTCGTCGTCTCCGGCGCTTCCGGCTCCCGCGAAGGGGACCGGCTGGAGGCCGCGGTGCTCCGCGCCGCCTGGGCGGGCGCCGCCCTGCCGCCGGTCGCCGCGCCCAAGGCGGTCATGGGGGAGTACGGCGGCGGCCACCTCGCCGCCGCGGTGCTGGCAGCCTCGGGCGCGCCCCTCGGTCCCACCCCCGGCTTCGCCGAGATCGATCCCGAGCTGGGGATCGCCCCCCTCGACGGCTCCCCGCTGCCGCCCCCCGGCGTCGTGCTCGCCACCACCCTCGCGGCGGGAGGCGCCGCGGCGTGGGTGGTCCTGGGGCGGGGGTGAGCGGGAACCCCTCTTGGGCTAGAATCCCGCCACCCGGTGGCCGTTCGCCCTGGGGTACGATTCCTGCAGGAGAACGAGCCATCTTGGGAGAGATCCTGTGAATCCGCGGATCGCCGGCGCGATTCCCGCCTACCAGGCGGCCCCCTCGGTGGGGGCGGTCGCCCGCGGCGCCCTGGCCGAGCTGGCCGAGGTGCTGGTGGTGGACGACGGCTCCACCGACGGCACCGCCGAAGAGGCCCGGCAGGCCGGCGCGCGCGTCTGCTCCTTCCCGCGCAACCGCGGCAAGGGGGCGGCGCTCGCCTTCGCCTTCCAGGACCTCTTCGGCCGCGGCTTCGACGGCGTCGTCACCCTCGACGCCGACGGCCAGCACCTCCCCGAGGAGATCCCCAAGCTGCTGGCGCCCGCGGCGGCGGGCGCCGACCTCGTCCTCGGCATCCGCGACCACCTGTTCGCCCAGATGGGCTCCATCCGCCGGGCCAGCAACCGGCTCTCCTCGCGGGCGATCTCGCTCGCCGCCGGCCAGCACCTCACCGACATCCAGACCGGCTTCCGCTACTACTCGCGGCGGCTGATCGAGGACGTCGGCTTCCCCGAGGCGCGCTTCGAGGCCGAGAGCGCCGTGGTGGTGCGCGCCGCCCGGCGGGGGTTCCGGGTGGTGACGGTGCCGGTGCGCCTCGGCTTCGCCGACGGGCGGACGACCAGCCACTACCGGCCGCTGATGGACAGCCTGCGGATCGCCGGCGCGGTCACCCGCGCCCGTCTGGAGATGCTGCGATGGGCGCGCCCCTGAGCGGCTCGCTGCCGGCGCATACCATCCTGGTCACCGGCGGCAGCCGCGGGCTCGGCCGCGCCATGGTCGAGGCGCTGACCGCCGCGCCGGACGCCCGCGTGGCCTTTACCTGGAACGCCGACGAGGGGGCGGCGCGAGAGGTGGCGGCGGCCACCGGGGCGCGCCCCTTCCAGCTCGACCTGCGCGACCGCGCCCGGCCGGACGACCTGGTCGCCGAGGTCGAGGCGGCGCTGGGGCCGGTCTCGGCGCTGGTCAACAACGGCGGCCTGCGCCGCGAGTCACTGCTCGCCATGACCTCGGACGACGACTGGGAGGCGGTGGTCGACACCAACCTCGGCGGCCTCTTCCGCTGCTGCCGGGCGGTGCTGCGGGGGATGATGGTGCGGCGGCGGGGGTCGATCGTCAACGTCTCCTCCCTCTCCGCCCTTCACGGCGTCGCGGGCCAGGGGGCCTATGCCGCCTCCAAGGCCGGCATCCTCGGGCTCACCCGCTCGCTGGCGCGCGAGGCCGGCAAGCGGGGGGTGCGGGTGAACGCCGTGGTCCCCGGTTTCGTCGCCACCGACCTCACCGCCGGCCTCCCCGAGGCGGCGATCTCCCACCTGCGCGCCGGCGAGTGCCTGGCGCGCGGCGTCCAGGCGGCCGACGTGGCGCAGGCGGTCCGCTTCCTCCTCTCGGACGCCGCCGCGGCGATCACCGGCCAGGCGCTGGTGGTGGACGCGGGGGCGTCGGCCTAAGGTCCCGCGGCCAATCTCATGCTGAGCCGCCTTTCCGCCGCCCTCGCCGCCTTCATCGCCCGCCGCCCCCGCCTCGTGCTGGCGGTGGCGGTCCTGGTGACCCTGGCGTGCCTCCTCCCCGCCTCCCGCATCCGCGTCGAGACCAGGATCGAGGCCCTGCTGCCGGAGGGGGCGCCGGCGGCGGACGACTACCGCACCTTCCTGCGCACCTTCGGCGGCTTCGAGAAGGTCTTCGTGCTGGTGCGCGCCCGCGGCGGCAAAGCCGAGCCGGAGACCCTGATCAACGCCGCCTCCGAGCTTGCCGGGCGGCTGCGCGACAGCCCCCTGGTGGCCGAGGCCCGCGCCGGCCTGACCGAGGAGGACGAGCGCTTCTTCTTCGCCCGCGTCGCTCCCCGCATGCCTCTCCTGCTGCGCACGCCCGGCTGGCGCGAAGACCTCGCCCGCCGCCTGGAGCCGGAGGCCCTCCATATCCGCGTCGCCGAGATGCGGCAGGCGCTGCGCAGCCCGGTCGGCGCGGTCGCGGCGCCGCTGTTCGCCGCCGATCCCTTAGGGCTGTCGGAAGGGCTGCTCGGGGCCGCTGCGGCATCGCTGCCGATCGACCCCCTGAGCGGCGCCTTCCTCTCGCCCGGCGGTGACGCCGCGCTGGTCATTCTCACCCCCGCCAGCGCCGAGGTCGATCCGGCGGGGGGGCGGGCCCTGCTGGCGGTGCTGCGGGGGGCCTACCTCGCGACCGGGAAATCGGCGGGACTGCCGCCGGGAGTCACGCTCGACTTCCAGGCGGTGGGGGGGCCGATCTACGCCGCCCAGGACGAGGCCCTGTTTCGCCGCGACCTCGAGAAGTCGGCCATCGGCACCGTCCTCGGCCTCGCCCTGGTGATGATCCTCGGCTTCGAGGGGCTCTTCCTCCCCGCGGCCATCCTCGCCGCCGTCGCCGCCGGCACGGCCTGGATGGCGGCGGGGGCGGCGCTGGAGCTGGGGAGCATCAGCGTCCTCGGCGTCGGCTTCACCGCCGCCCTGCTCGGCATGGGGGTCGACTACGGCATCATCGGCTCGAACCGCTTCCGCGACCTGCGGCTGCGGGGCGTTGGGGTGGCGGCGGCGCTCGCCGCCACCTTCCGGGAGACCGGGCCGGGGGTCGCGACGACCGCCGCCACCACCGCCGCCG
>DASWQX010000314.1:0-3320 GCA_036403495.1 Thermoanaerobaculia bacterium | reverse complement strand
CGTCGGTCGACCGGCTGCTCAGCCATCCGGCGGTGGCAAACCTCATCCCATTATACGGGCGAGGTCCCGTAAGGGTCCAAGCCCAGCGCGAAGTCGACGATCTGCGGCGCCGGCTCGCCGCCGATCCCCTCGCGGGCGGCGACGAGCTCAAGAGCGCCCTGGGCGGTCTTCCCGACCGCATCGCCGAGCGCGTCGAGTCGCTGCTCGGCCATCCGCTGCGGCGGGTGCTCAACGCCACCGGCATCTTCCTCCACACCAACCTCGGCCGCGCGCCGCTGCCGGAAGCCGTGGCGCGGAGCCTCGCGCCGCTCCTCGACGCCTACTGCGACCTGGAGATCGACCTCGATACCGGCCGCCGCGGGCAGCGCAACGGCCGCGCCGAACGGCTGCTGACGGCGCTCACCGGCGCCGAGGCGGCCCTGGTGGTCAACAACAACGCGGCGGCGCTGGTGATCGCGCTGGCGGCGCTGGCGAAGGGGCGCGAGGTGGTGGTGTCGCGCGGCGAGCTGGTGGAGATCGGCGGCTCGTTCCGCATCCCGGAGATCATGGCCGCCGCCGGCGCCCGCCTGGTGGAGGTGGGAGCGACCAACCGCACGCGGCTCGCGGATTACGAGGCGGCGATCGGCTCGGAGACGGCGCTCCTGCTCAAGGTCTTTCCCAGCAACTTCCGGCAGATCGGCTTCGTCGCCGCGGTCGAGCCCCGGCAGCTCGCGGAGCTCGGGGCGCGGACCGGCGTGCCGGTGCTGGTCGACGAGGGGAGCGGCCTGCTGCGCCCGCACGCGGCGCCGCAGCTCGCGGACCATCCCAGCCTCGCCGAGCTGATCGCCGCCGGCTGTGACCTCGTCACCGGCAGCGGCGACAAGCTGCTCGGCGGACCCCAGGCCGGCCTCCTCGCCGGCCGGGCGCCGTTGATCGAGCGCTGCCGCCGCCATCCGCTCTACCGCGCACTGCGCCCCGACCGGACCGCGCTCGCCGCGCTCGAAGGGGTGCTCCGGCTCCATCTCGCCGGCTCCCCGCTGCCGCTCGACCGCCTCTGGCCAGACTCCGCAGCCCATCGCGCCCGCCTGGAGAGGGCCGCCGCGGCGACCGGTGCCGAGATCGTTCCCGCCGAGGCATTCCTGGGCGGCGGCTCGGCCCCGGAAGCGCCCATTCCCGGCGAGGCGCTGGCGATGCCAGGAGACGACGCCCTGCTCGCTCGCCTCCGCCAGGGCGATCCGCCGGTCGTCGGCTACCTCCGCCACGGGCTTCTCCATCTGGATCTGAGGACCGTCGCCCCCGAGGACGACGATCGCCTCATCACCGCGGTTCAATCCGCCATCCAAAATGCCTAAGGGCCGCATCCTGATCGTCGAGGACCGCGACTCCCTTCGCCGCATGCTGGAGCTCGCGCTCAGCCAGGACGGGTACGAGGTGGCGGTGGCGGCGGACGGGAGCTCGGCGCTGCGGCTGCTCGCGGAGCGCCCTTTCGACTTCGTGCTGACCGACCTGAAGCTCCCCGACCTCTCGGGAATCGAGGTGCTGGAAGCGAGCCGGTCGACCCAGCCGCGAGTGCCGGTCGTGGTGCTCACCGGCTACGGCACGGTGAGCACGGCGGTCGAGGCGATGAAGCTCGGCGCCTACGACTTCCTGGAGAAGCCGTTCGAGATCGACGACCTCGCGCGGCTGATCGAGCGGGCGATCGGCGAGCGCGACGACGAAGCGGTCTTCCGGGTCCCGGGAGCGCCGGCGATCGTCGGCGTCCATCCCAAGCTGCGCGCCGCGATCCGCCTGCTGCAGCGGGTCGGGCCCACCGAGAGCACGGTGCTGCTCACCGGCGAGAGCGGCACCGGCAAGGAGCTCTTCGCGCGGGCGATCCACGCGCTCTCGCCGCGGCGGGCCAGACCCTGCGTCGCCCTGAACTGCGCCGCCATTCCGGAGACGCTGATCGAGAACGAGCTGTTCGGCCACGAGAAGGGGGCCTTCACCGGCGCCGACCGCCGGCAACCAGGTCGGTTCGAGGCTGCCGAAGGAGGGACGCTGTTCCTCGACGAGATCGGCGAGCTGCCGCTGGCGGTGCAGGGCAAGGTGCTGCGGGCGCTCGAGGAACGGACCTTCGAGCGCGTGGGCGGCGGACGGACGATCCACGCCGATGTGCGGCTGGTCGCCGCCACCAACCGCGACCTCGCGGCGATGGTGGACGACGGCGAGCTGCGCTCCGACCTCTTCTTCCGGCTGAACGTCTTCCCCATCGAGCTGCCGCCGTTGCGCGACCGGGCGAGCGACATCCCCCTCCTCGCCCGCCACCTGCTGCGGGAGATCGCCCGCCGTCACCGCGTCGAGCCGCCGCCGCGCCTCGAGGACGCGGCGGAAGAGCTGCTGGCCGCCGAGCCCTGGCCGGGCAACGTCCGCGAGCTGGCGAACGTCCTCGAACGGGCGGTGATCCTGGCCGAAGGGGGCACCCTCCGCGCCGCCGATCTGCGGCCGCTGCTGCGACCTCTCGCCGTGTCGGGGGAGCGGGAGCGAGTGCGGCAGGCGCTGATCGAGGCGGCGGGAGACAAGCGGCAGGCCGCGGAGATCCTCGGCATGAGCTACCGGACCGTGCTCCGCAAGGTGAGGGAGCACGATCTCGAGGGAGTACCGAAGTACCGGGGGTCTTGAGTCCGGAGCCTCGCCTACGCGGGCGGCGGCTGATCGTCCGCCGGCGGTGGGGGCTCCGGCTGCGCCTGCGACTTCTGCTCGGGTGCGGCGGCGTCCGGCGCCTTGTCCGTGGCGGGGTTCATGTTGAGCGGCAGCCCGTTGACCGCGAACTTGGCGGTGGCGAAGGTGAAGAGGCCCGGGAAGTTGGCGTGGAACTGCACCGAGCCGTCGGGCTGGACGGACGTCGAGGTCAGCAGCCCGGGAGCGGTGCCGACCCGGTCCCCCGCCTCGTTGTAGAGCTGGACCTCGATCGAGGCGTTGACCATCATGTCGCCGGTCGAGTTGTGCACCGTCCCCTCGACGGCGATTCCGTCGCCGCTGGGGCGATCCAGCTTCTTCCAGTCGCTGACGACCAGCGGACCGGTCTTGGCCGGCGGCCCCTCCACCGGCTTGCCGTTGGCGTCGACCGGCACCGGCTTGCGGAAGTCCTTGTCGGTCAGCGACGCGATCTTCTTCTGCGGTGCTACGACCGGCGCCGGCGCCGCCGCCTGGACCTTGGCGTCGGCGGTCGCCTTGGCGCTCGCGTCGAGGTCCACCTCCGCGGTCCGCAGGGAGGCGAGCGCGCCGTCGTCGGCGCGGGTGAAGACCAGCAGCTTCCCCTTGATCTGCCAGGGGCCCTTCGTCTCCACCCGCCCACCCTCCCG
>DASWQX010000313.1:0-1873 GCA_036403495.1 Thermoanaerobaculia bacterium | reverse complement strand
CAGAGGAGGAGCCAGGGCACGAGGGCGCGGAAGGCCCTCCCCTGGGTGTGCACGGGCCGCGCCGCCGCCTCGGCCGCGCGCTCCGCGTCCGACTCGTGCTCGAAGCTCCAGGTGGTCCGCGGCTGCCAGAAGCGGAGGAGGATCAGCAGCGAGAGGATGGAGACGATCGAGCCGCCGATGTCGACCAGCGCGGGGCCGAAATGGTTGCTGACGAAGTATTGGGTGACGCCGAAGGAGACGCCGGCCGTGAGGCAGGCGGGCCACACCTCGCGCATCGCCTTCCGCCCGGCCATCGCCCAGATCAGCCAGAAGGGGACGAGGACCGAGAAGAAGGGGAGCTGCCTCCCCACCATGGCCGAGAGCGCCGCCTCCGGAAGCCCGGTGACCTTGGCGAGGGTGATGATCGGAGTGCCGAGCGCGCCGAAGGCGACCGGCGCCGTGTTGCCGAGGAGCGCCAGCCCCGCCGCCTGGAGGGGCCGGAAGCCGAGCCCGATCAGCATCGCGCCGCAGATGGCCACCGGCGTGCCGAAGCCGGCCGCGCCCTCGATGAAGGCGCCGAAGCTGAAGCCGATCAGGAGCAGTTGGATGCGGCGGTCGCTCGCGAGGCCCGCGATGGTGGTCTTGAGGACCTCGAAATCGCCCGATTTGACGGTGACGTCGTAGAGGAAGATCGCGCCGAAGATGATCCAGCCGATCGGCAGCAGGCCGAAGGCGGCGCCGTCGGCGGCGGCGCCGAGCGCGAGCCGCGCCGGCATGCCGTAGACCAGGATAGCGACCGAGATCGCGGCTGCCAGGCCCAGGAGCGCTGCCCAGTGCGCCCGCAGGCGGAAGAAGGCGAGGAGCCCGAGGAGGACGACGACGGGGATGGCGGCGACGAGCGCCGAGCCGAGGATGCTGCCGTTGATGGGCGTGTACACCTGCGTCCAGGTCATCACCTTGCCCTCCAGAAGCGCTACCCGCCAGAAGCGTAGAGAATCGTAACGAGGATACTCTCTTTCGGCCTGCGGCGGACGCGGTACACTGCCACGTCCATGATGTCCGAGACAACCTCTGAGACGGTCCAGGCCGAGGCCCCGGCGCCCGCCGCCCTGCTGGAGGTCGTCGAGGGGCTCGCGCGGGAGCTGCAGCCGCAGCGCCGGGGCGCGGTCTCCCTCGACTCCTCGCTGGAGCGCGACCTCGGCTTCGACAGTCTCGGCCGGGTGGAGCTGCTCGCAAGGCTGGAGCGCTCCTTCGGCGTGCGGCTCTCGGAGGATTTGCTGGGGAGCGCCGAGACGCCGCGCGACCTCCTCCAGGCGCTCGCCGCGGCCCATCCGGCCGTGGCCGCCGGGGACGGCTTTGAAGAGGTCGCGGCAGTCGGCGGCGGTGAGGTGGCTCCGGATCGCACGCGCACCCTGCTCGAGGTGCTCGACTGGCACGCCCAGCGCCACCCCGAGCGCCGGCACGTCCTCTACTACCCCGGCGACGGCGAGCCCGAGGAGCTGACCTACGGCGAGCTGGCGCGCCGGGTCGACGCGGTGGCCGCCGGTCTCACCCGCCTCGGCGTCGGACCGGGCGGGGCGGTGGGGATCATGCTCCCCACCGGCCTCGACTACTTCGTCGCCTTCTTCGGCGTCCAGCGGGCCGGGGGGATCCCGGTGCCCCTCTATCCGCCGGCCCGCAAGAGCCAGATCGAGGACCACCTGCGCCGCCAGGCGGGCATCCTCCAGACCGCCGGCGCCGAGGTGCTCGTCACCTTCTCCGAGGTGCTCACCCTCGCCCGCCTGCTGCGCGCCCAGCTCCCGGTCCTGCGGCGCGTCGCCACGGTCGACGAGCTCACGGCGGCTCCGGCCTCCAGGGCCGACGCGCTGAGCCCGCCGCCGGTGCGCGGCGAGGA
>DASWQX010000312.1:0-2138 GCA_036403495.1 Thermoanaerobaculia bacterium | reverse complement strand
CGCCCTCGACCACCACCTCGACGCGGCGGTCGAGGGGATCCGGCGGGCGATCCTGATCCAGCGCCCCGAGCTGCTGCTCGTCCCCTCGCCGCTCGAAGTCTCGCGCGACCATCGCGCCGCCTTCGCCGCTCTCCACCGCCTGCTCGCTCCCGTTCGCGACGGCCATCCGGACCAGGAGCCGCTGCGGGAATTGCGGGTCCTCCTCTACGAGGTGAATCACCCCGGCTATCCCGACCTGCTGGTGGACATCGGCCGCCAGCGCGAGCTGCTGGAGCGGGCGATGGCGGCCTACGCCAGCCAGGAGGAGCGCCACCCCTACTGGAACGCCGCGCTGGGGCTGCGCCGCTTCCGTACGCTCACCCTGCCGCCCGGCGTCGAGCTGGCCGAGGGGTACCGCCGCCTCCGCGTCGAGGACTTCACCACGCGCAGCCCCGCCCAGCTCGTGCGCCATCTCGGCGGCCTGCCGGAGATCCAGGAGGTCCGGGAGGGACCGCGGATCTCGGTGATCGTCCGCACCCGCGACCGGCCGCGCCTGCTGGCGGAGGCGCTGGAAAGCCTCGCCGCCGGGGAGTACCGCCGCGCGGAAGTGGTGCTGGTCAACGACGGCGGCGAGCCGCCGGCCGTCCCGGCGGGCTTCCCGCTGCCGGTCGTGCGCGTGGATTTCACCCAGAATCGCGGCCGCGCCGCCGCGGCGGAAGCGGGCGTGGCGGCCTCGACGGGCGAGTTCGTGACCTTTCTGGACGACGACGACCTCGCGGCTCCCGAGCACCTCTCGACCCTGGCCGGCCTGGTGTCCGGGACGGGAGTGCGGGTCGCCTATACCGACGCCACGGTCGCCCTCTACGAGCTCGACGCTGAGGGGGGCTGGACCTGCCGCGAGCGCCGCCTCCCCTACAGCCGCGACTTCGACCCGGACGTCCTGCTGGTCGACAACTACATCCCGTTCAACACCCTGCTGATCGAGCGGCCGCTGTTCGTAGCGGCCGGTCCGTTCGACCCGTCGCTCCCCTTCTTCGAGGACTGGGACTTCCTGATCCGCCTCTCGGGCGTCACGCCGTTCCACCATCTCGCGCGCTCCACCTGCGAATACCGGCACTTCCGCGGCGGCGGCCATCACGTCTTCGGCGAGCGCCCCCGCGAGCGCGCCGACTTCCTGGAGGTCAAGGCGCGGGTGCTCGCCAAGCATTCCGACCGCCTTCGCCCCGAGCTGATCGCCCGCGCGGTCGATACCCTGCGCGCGGAGCTAGTGGCCGAGCGCGAGGGGTTCACCGGCGCTCGCCGTGACCTCGCCGCGCTGCGCAACGACCTCACCACCCTTTCCCAGACGCACCAGGAGCTGGCCCGCGAGCGCTTCCTCTGGGAGGAGCGCTACCACGCCGCCAACGGCTCCGTGGCCGCCCTCGGCGAGGAGCGGGAGAGCTTGCGCGGCGAGATCCAGCATCTCGGCGGCGAGATCCAGCGCTTCACCGCCGAGATCGCGCGTCTTTCCGCGGAAGCTCAGCGCCTCTACGACGACGAGGGGAAGCTCCGGGCCGCGGTGGACGATCAGACGTCTCACCTCGGCCGCACGTATACGGAGATCGAGCGCCTCAACGGGATCATCCGCACGATGGAGGCGACCCGCGCGTGGCGGCTCCATCAGTGGATGGGACGGCGGTCCTAAGGTTCCCATGAGCCGCGTCGCCCTCATTTCCAGCGAGCCCATCCGCCCCCTGATGGCGGGGATCGGCATCCGCTATCTCGAGTTCGCGCGGCGGCTGCCGGCGCACGGGGTGGACGTGGTCCTGGTTTCGCCCGCCGCGCCGGCGGAGACGGCGGCGCTCGGCGGGCTCGGGGGGATCGAGATCCGCCGCTTCGAGCCCGGCCGGCTCGCCGCCCTCCTCGGGAGCTGCGACGCCGCGGTGGCCCAGGGGCAGCTCGCCAACGATCTGGTCCTCGAAATGCCGGAGCTGCCGGTGGCGATCGACCTCTACGACCCCTGGCTGATCGAGAACTTCGCCTACGTCGAGACGCTGGGGCTCGATCCTTACCGCAACGACCACGCGACCTGGGCGCTCCAAATGTCGCGCGGCGACTTCTTCCTCTGCTCCTCGGAGGAGCAGAGGACCTTCTATCTCGGCTTCCTCGCCGCCCTCGGC
>DASWQX010000311.1:0-2261 GCA_036403495.1 Thermoanaerobaculia bacterium | reverse complement strand
CCGCCCGGGCGATCTGGCGGCCGCCAACCAGCCGGTGGCGACGCTGCTGGAGCCGGACCAGATCTGGGTCCGCGTCTATGTCCCCGAGGTCCAGCTCGGCCGCGTGCGGATCGGCCAGGCCGCCGCGATCCACGTCGACACCTTCCCGCGCCGCTCCTTCCCCGGCCGCGTGGTGGAGATCCGCACCCAGGCCGAGTACACGCCGCGCAACCTCCAGACGCTGGACCAGCGCAGCGACGAGGTCTTCGGCGTCAAGATCGCGATCGATCCCACCCCCGAGCTGAAGCCCGGCATGGCGGCCATCGTCGACCTCGCCGAGCCGGGCGCGGCGCCGCCGCCTCCTCCCAATCAGAGGCTGGGGAGGCTGCGGTGACGGTCGCTCCGGCAACCGCCGAGGAGCCGCGGGCGGCCGCCGGTCCCCACCCCGACTGGGGCATTCTCGCCGAGGGGGTCTCGCGCGACTTCGGCAAGTTCCGCGCCCTCGACAAGGTGAACCTGCGGGTGCCGCGCGGCGAGATCTACGGCCTGCTGGGGCCGAACGGCTCCGGCAAGTCGACCCTGATCCGCATCCTCTGCGGCCTGCTGGCGCCCACCGAGGGGACGGCGGCGGTCGACGGCCTCGACGTCACCCGCCACGGCGAGGAGATCCGCCGCCGCATCGGCTACGTGCCGCAGAAGTTCTCCCTCTACGAGGACCTCTCGGTGCTGGAGAACCTCAACTTCTTCGCCGACGTCTATGGCCTCAAAGGCGCCCTCCGCAAGGAGCGCCGCGAGTGGGCGATCCACCTCACCGACATCGGCCCCTACCGCGACCGCCTCGCGGGCCAGCTCTCCGGCGGCTGGAAGCAGCGCCTGGCGCTCGCCGCCGCCGTCATGCACCAGCCCAGGGTGCTGTTCCTCGACGAGCCCACCGCCGGCATCGACCCGGTCGCCCGGCGCGAGCTCTGGAACCTCCTCTTCGACCTCGCCGCCCAGAACGTCACCCTGCTCGTCACCACCCACTACATGGACGAGGCCGAGCGCTGCAGCAAGGTCGGCTACATCTACCTCTCGCGCATGCTGGTCGAGGGGAAGCCCGACGAGCTCCGCCGCCTCCCCGAGGTCACCCCCCAGGGGACCCGGCAGGTCGAGGCCGAATGCGAGCAGGGAGCGGCGGTGCTGATGGGCAAGGCGCGGGGGATGCCCTACGTGCTCGACGTCACCATCTTCGGCAACACCCTCCACCTGCTGGTCGACGCCACCGTCGACGACGCCACCCTCGAGCGCGAGCTCACGGCCGCCTCCGGTTCCCCCGTCCACGTGCGGCCGATCGAGCCGTCGCTGGAGGACGTCTTCGTGCGGCTGACCCGCATCCAGACCGACGGCAACGGCAAGCCCGGGGTAACGCCATGAGGGGCTTCGCGGCCGTCCTGCGCAAAGAGGGGCTGCAGATGATCCGCGACAGGGCGACGCTGCGCTTCTCGCTGATGATCCCGGTCTTCCAGCTCATCCTCTTCGGGCTGATCGACACCAACATCCGGCATGTGCCGACGGCGGTCTTCGACCAGAGCCGGAGCGCCTCCAGCCGCGAGCTGGTGGACGACTTCGTCAACACCAGCTACTTCGAGGTGACCGGCTACGCGCCGTCGCGGGCGGCCCTGCGGCAGGAGATCGTCGCCGGGCGCGCCTCGGTGGGGGTCGAGATCCCTCCCGACTACGAGCAGCGGCGGAAGCGTGGCCAGACCGCCACCTTCCTGGTGTTGATCGACGGCTCGGATTCGAGCATCTCGGCGCAGACCCTGGGCGCGGCCAACGGCGTCGCCCTCAACCGCTCGCTGGACGAGGTGCGGACAAAGCTGGGGGTGCGCGACTTCCCCCTCGAAGCGCGGCCGACGCTGCTGTTCAACCCCGACTCGCGGAGCGCCAACCTGCTGATCCCCGGGCTGGTGGCCATCCTGCTGACCTTCTGGGGGACGCTGCTCTCCGCCTACGCCATCGTCCGCGAGCGCGAGCGGGGGACGCTCGAGCAGCTCATGGTGACGCCGGCCTCGCCGCTCGCCGTGGTGATGGGGAAGATCCTCCCCTACCTGGTGCTCTCCTTCGTGCAGCTCTGCTTCGTGCTGACCCTGATGACCTTCGTCTTCAAGGTGCCGATCCACGGCAGCGTGGCGCTGCTGCTGGGCCTCGCGCTGATCTACCTCTTCGCCCTGCTCTCCCTGGGCCTGCTGGTCTCCTCGCGGGCCAAGACCCAGATGGAGGCGACGCAGATCGCGCAGATGATC
>DASWQX010000310.1:0-4164 GCA_036403495.1 Thermoanaerobaculia bacterium | reverse complement strand
GCCGAGGGCGGCTCCGCGGCTGTCTGCGCGAGGGGCTGCGCGAGGAGCCAGGGGCGGAGATTGGGGGAAGGCTGGGCAGCCAAGGGAACGGCGGCGAGCGCGGCGCCGCAAAGGCCGGCGGCCAGGGTGAGCCGGAACCGGCGGTCGTTGGCTGGCGGGCGGCGGGTGCCGCGACTCGAACCCATGCTGAAACTCCCTAGAGATTACCCGTCAGAGTGTACGGATCATAGCGCGGGAGCGTCGCGGGATGCACGATTTTCCCAGCTCCAGGGAATTTCTGGCCGGACTTTGCCTTTTCTTCATTTCAAAGCCGTTGGTTCCAGGGTCCGGGAAAGAGGGCAACCAACAGATTCCAAAACTGCTTAGGGATCACCCTCGAGGAATGGCGGGGCGACAAGGATTGTAAGTTACGGGTGACGCAATTTGGCTCCCGAGACATATGCGCCAGTTGACATAAGCCCGTGAGCTAACCACAATCGTCCGCAACGCATCCATGAGGATGGTGAGCCCTGGTGACCCAAGGACGGCGACGACGGGTAGCTGCCGCCGCGAGCGGCCGACTGCCGGGAGGACCTGAATGCGTTGGAGCATGAAGAGATGGATGATCGCGACCGGGGTGGCCCTGCTGGCCGCCGCCGGTCCGGCGTGGGCGGCGGCCCCTGCGAACGCGGCGGCGGTGCCGTCGATCGACAGCGCCGACTTCGCGCGCACGGCCGCCACAGTGGCGGTCGGCTCGCACCTGCGGCTGGCGGACGCCCAGTTGACGGACACCGGTGAGACGGCGGCGCTCGTGCTGGAGCGCTTCGAGGTGTTCGCGAGCGATGCCAGGATCACCGTGCACGGCGAGGGCGGCGACCAGGTGCTGCCGGCGCCGAAGCACGCCTACTTCCGGGGCGTCGTGGAGGGCAAGCCGGACTCGCGCGCCTTCGTGGCGCAACTGGAGGACGGCACCACGCAGGGGATGGTCAGCGCCGACGGCGGCGTCTACCTCATCGGCGGCGATCCGGCGGAGGCCAAGGCGCTGGGCGGCCCCCTCCAACTGCACCGGGTCGATCCGGTGCTGTTGAAATCGGCGCGCAACGAGAGCTTCTCCTGCGCGCAGGACAAGCTGGCGAAGCTGCCCGGTTCCGCTCCGGTCCGGGACTTCACCGCCGCCGCCTCCGGTGCCGCCGCCTCCGGTGCCGGCGGCGCCGGCGCGGCGGCGCCCCAAGCCCTGGCGGCGCACACGGCGCGGGTGGCGATCGAGAGCGATCACGAGTTCTACGCGCTCTTCAATAACGCGGCCACCGCCACCACCTACATCGGCAACCTCATCGGCTACTCCTCGACGATCTACACCGCCGAGCTCAACACCTCCCTCGTCGTGGCCTCGGTCAGCCTCTGGCCGACCACCACCGATCCCTGGACCCAGACGGACACTCTCTGCAGCCTGCTGGAGTTCGGCAAGTACTGGAACCAGAACCATACCGGGGATGCGCGGACCATCGCGCACTTCCTGAGCGGCAAGGCCAGCGGCGGCGGCGTCGCCTGGCTCAGCGCCCTCTGCCACGCGCCGTTTTCCAGCGGGGCGGCGGCCTCCTGCCCCGGCCTCGGCGCCGAGACCACCAACTGGGGCGGCGGCTACGGTTACACCGGCAACCTCAGCGGCAACTTCAACGTCAACGCCCCGAGCGTGGTCTGGGACATCCTCGCGGTCACCCACGAGATCGGCCACAACTTCGGCTCCCCCCACAGCCACTGTTACGAGAACATCGGCGGCAATGCCAACCCGATCGATCAGTGCTACTCTGGTGAGAGTGGTTGCTATTCGGGTGCGACGTCTCTGCCAGGTCCGGCGGGCCTCGGCAGTGGTACGATCATGAGCTACTGCCATCTGACTCGCGGCAGCTACAGCGACGTCAGCCTCTCGTTCGGCACCGGTTTCGCCTACGGCGTGCAGCCCGGGCGCGAGTCGGCGCAGATGAACGGCTACGTCTCGTCGGTGGTCTCGAGCAATCCGAGCTGCCTCGCCCCGGTGGCCGTCCCCGGGGTCTTCAGCGACGGTTTCGAGGGGGGGCTGCTGCCCGGCCCCTGGAGTGGAAAAACGCCGTGAACGGTTTCAAGGAGCGATCGATGACGACAGATTCCATGCCACGACTCCGGCGTGCCGCCGCGCTCGGCACCGCGCTCGCCCTGGCCGGCGCGCTCGCCGCGGGCGCCAACACTATCCGCGTGCCGAACGGCGGCAGCCCCGAGGGCGCCGTCAAGTGCGCGACCGGCAATCCGAACACGGCCCGTTTCAGCCAGAGCTGCGGCGCCCTCGTCACCCTCACCTCGGGGGACACCACGGCGTCGTTCGTTCAGGACAACTCGCCCTCGGCCGAGTCGACCTACCACGTCCGGTTCTATGCCAACCTGCGCACCCTGCAGATGCTCGACGGCACCGGCTTCGACCTCTTCGCCGCCTACGACGGCGCCGATCCGACGCCGCCGACCGTGGCGGGCAACGCGGCGCTCCGCGTCGCCGTGCAGGCGGCGAGCGGCAAGAAGCAGCTCAACGTGTTCGCCCGCCTGAACTCGGGCAGCGAATCCACGATCGCGGCGCCCGTGACGCTCCCCGACGGCTGGCGGTCGATCGAGATCGACTGGGTCAAGGCCACCGCCCCGGGCGCCAACAACGGTCACCTCAACCTCTGGATCGACGGCAAGGCGCAGACCGGCCTCAGCGGCCTCAACAACGACACCGAGACGATCAACTACTCCCGCTGGGGCGCCGTCGCCGGCCTCGACGCCGGCACCTCCGGCTCGTTCCGGCTCGACGACTTCGCCTCCCAGCGCACCGCCTACATCGGGCCCGCCTTCCCGTTCGCCGACGTCGACTCGGCGAGCTCCTTCTGGCCGTTCATCCAGGGGATCTTCGCGGCCGAGGTGATCCCGGACTGCGGCGTCGGCTCGTTCTGCCCGAACGGCACGATCACCCGCAAGGAGATGGCCAAGTTCCTGCTGCTGGCCAAGAACGGCGCCAGCTACGTGCCGCCGGTCTGTTCCACGCCGCTGTTCAGCGACGTGCCCTGCTCGAACGCCTACGCCGCCTATATCAACGAGATCGCCCGCGAGGGGATCACCAGCGGCTGCGCCGCCGGGGTCTTCTGCCCGGACGGCACCGTCACCCGGTCGCAGATGGCCGTCTTCCTGATGGTCGCCCGGGGCTATCCGGCCGCGCCCTGCCCGCCGTCGACGTTCCTCGACGTCGCCACGACCAGCCCCTTCTGCGGCTGGATCAACCAGGTGGCGGCGAAGGGCATCACCGCCGGCTGCGGCGGCGGCAACTTCTGCCCGGAGTCGCTGGTGCTGCGCGGCCAGATGTCGGTGTTCCTGGAGACCACGTTCGGCATCCCCACGCACATCGTGGGGCCCTGAGCCGGAGGCGGGAACCAAGGGACGAAAGGGACGGGGACTCCAGGGAAACCTGGAGTCCCTTTCTTTTTTTCTACGGCGTGGCCAATCTGAAGTTGGTGGCGAGGAAGACCGACATCTGCCCCCGGGTCACCGGGTTTTCCGTGCAGAAGGAGCCGCTGCCGCAGCCGGCGGTGATGCCGCGGCGCGCGATCTCGTTGATCCAGGGGCAGAAGGGGCTGCTCGCCGGCACGTCGTTGAACGAGCTGGGAGCGCACGGCGGCGGGCTGTAGCCGGCCCCTTGCAGGGTGGTCAGCAGGAAGACGGCCATCTCGCTCCGCGTCACCGAGGAGGTGGGGCAGTAGTTGCCGCCGCCGCAGCCGGCGGTCACCCCGCGGCGCGCGATCTCGTTGATCCAGGGAGCCTGCGGGTCGCTGCAGGGGACGTCCGCGAACAGCGGCGTGGTGCACGGAGGCGGCACGTAGGCCGAGCCCTCCTTGGCGTTCAGCAGGAAGACGGCCATCTCGCCGCGGTCGATCAGCCCTTCGGGGCAGAAGTTGTCGCCGCCGCAGCCCGGGAGGATCCCGGCTCCGGAGACCGCCTCGACGAACTGCCAGGCGAAATAGGTAGGCGTCACGTCCGCGAAGGTGTAGGGCGCCAGCCACTGGAGGGTCTGGCCGGACTGGTCGGTGTAGTAGACCCTCCCGGTCTCCCCCTGGCCGAAGCTGGTGATGTTGGCGGTGGTGTCGAAGAGCTGGGCGATCGACCAGGTGGCGCCGCTGTGACTCG
>DASWQX010000309.1:0-1629 GCA_036403495.1 Thermoanaerobaculia bacterium | reverse complement strand
CAGAACGGCCTGGAGGTGAGCGACATCGTGAACATGGCGGCGCTCTGCGTGGTGGATGCACAAGAGCTGCCGGAATAGCGCGGTGAGGGGGGCGGATGGAAGAAGAGCGTGCCTCCGGGGTACAATCAGGGGATCTCAGCTTTTCCCTGAAGGAGGCTCTAAATCATGAAGCGTTTTTCATCTCTCGCCCTCTCCGGTGCCCTGCTGCTCGCGGTCCTCGCGGCGCCGGGCCTGACCCGGGCGGCTGCCAAGGGCGGCAGTGAGAAGCCCCGCATCGCCGTCCTCGAGTTCAAGAACAAGGCCGACAATCAATGGTGGTACCACGGCGGCGCCCAGGCCGCCCAGGACGTGTTCGTCACCGAGCTGGTCAAGAGCGGCAAGTTCCGCGTCGTCGAGCGCGAGCAGCTCGAAGCCCTGATGAAGGAGAAGGGGCTCTCCCTCTCCGGCGATGTTGACCCCTCGACCGCCATCCGCTACGGCAAGCTCCTCGGCGTCAACTACCTGCTGACCGGTGCCGTGACCGAGTACGGCAACACCAACGTCGGCGGCGGTGGCGGCGGCGTCTTCGCCGGCAAGAAGAAGTTCGTGGCGGCGTTGAACGCCCGCCTGATCGACACCAGCACGGGCGAGATCGCCTGGGCCGACGAGGCGAGCCAGGAGGAGACCAGCGTCAAGGTGTCGGTCTTCGGCTACGGCGGCGGCGTCGACGACGAGCGGATGTTCGACAAGGTCATGAAGCCCTGCATCCAGAAGCTGGTGGCCAGCCTCAAGGCGGCCGACCTCTAGTCGACCTCCCCAAAACCCCCTCATCACCCCGGCCCCTCTTCTCCCAGCCCTCCACCCACCTGGCGGGGAGAAGAGGGAGGGCCTCCTCTAGATCGGCTTGAAGTTCACCCGCAGGGTGGTCCACATCTTCACCCGCACGCCCTCCTTGACGGCGGGCTGGAACACCGCCCGGCGGGCCGCGTCGATGGCCGCCTCGTCGAAGCCGAAGCCGACCTTGGCGCCGATGCGGTCGGCGTCGAGGACCTTGCCGTGCTCGTCCACGAGGACCTTGACGTCCACCACGGCGGCCCGGTTGAGGTGCTTGGCCGCCGGCGGATAGCGGAGATCGAGGCTGGAGGAGAGCTTCGGAGCGGCCACGCCGTTGCCCGGCTGCACCAGGTCGCCCAACTGCACCTGCGACTTGGAGGCCGCCGGCTGGACCGGAGCGGGCTTCTCCGTCGCCGGCGCGGGCGCCGGCTTCTCCGTGGCCGGCGCGGCGGTCTGCGCGGTCGTGGTGCCGGGCTGCGGCGCGGGGACCTGAGATGCCGGAGCCGCGGGTTCCGGTTTCTGAGCGGCGTGGGTCTCGGCGGGCGCGGGAGCGGGGGGCTCCGCCTGCGCGACGCGGTCGGGCTTCGCCTGTCCGGCGGCGGCGGCCTTGCGGCTGTCGTCGAGCTGCTTCTGGAGCTGCTTGATGCGGTCGTCGTACTGCCCCTTGAACTTGTCCTCCATGTCCTTGCTGCGGGCGTCGAACATCTTCTGGATCTGCGCTTGGAGCTCCTCCGGAGTGGGGGTTGCCGGCGTGCCCGCGGCGGGGGCTCCACCGGCTGGAGCGGCCGCCGGCGGAGGCACGAGCGCGGCGGCGGG
>DASWQX010000308.1:0-5576 GCA_036403495.1 Thermoanaerobaculia bacterium | reverse complement strand
GGGCCGCCCCTACGAAGAAGGCGTCACTTCTGGATCGACGAAGCACTAGGGCGGTTCTGAGACTGGGGAAGTTCTCCCGGCAGACTCGTCGGGGAGAGGAGGATATACGGTGCCTTTACCCCGGACGCTCCATGAGAGATACAGTTGCTGCACCGACGGAGAGGCTCGGCCCACGTCGGGGGGGCCCTCCGCCGCCGCTTCCGCCTGGAGGAGGACTGATGCCCGTGAAGAAGTTTCGCGACCTGCAGGCGATGGAGGATTCGCTCTGGCGGGAGCCGGGCGATCCGGCGCTCTGGCGGGCCATTGCTCGCGTGTGGAGCTTCGTGGCTCGGACCGTTCCCCGGCACTTTCCACCCGGCGTTTATAAGCACCGGTCGATCGAGGCGGCCGAGCGCCTGCGCGACCAGTGGGAGGAAGCCGATTTCAAGGCTCTTTGGGAACGGCGCGGAGTGAAACCGGACGAGTTGGGAAGGAAGACTCCGTAGGAGTCTCCTACAATGCCCGAATCCCCCATCCCTGTCCTGATCGCCGGTGGCGGCACGGTCGGCCTGTCGGCGGCGGTGTGTCTGGCTGAGCAGGGGGTGCCGGCGGTGGTGCAAAGCTGGCGAAGGGCGAGCCGCCTACGAGAAGACTTTCAGGCCGATCCGCTTCCCTGCTAGTCCCAGCTCTGGCGCTCTCGTTCGAGGTAGCCGTCGATCTCTTCCCTGGTGCGGCCTTGGGTGGGCCGCCGAGGCAACCGGGCAAGGAAGTCGGCGAGCGAATGGGTGGGCTTCACGGCCGGGTCCGGAACGAGGACGATGACTTCCGCGGGGCCTTCCCGCACGTCTTCCGGGAGCTTGAGGCTCAAGGTGTGATCTTTCTCGACGTGGGCCTGCATCTTGATGGCTCGCATGGTTCCTCGCTCTTTCTCTGGAGATCCAGCATACCAGCTCTCCGGAGGAGGTCCGTCCGCAGGAACTTCTGAGGCGCTTGAATTTGCGGTTGGCCGGCACTGCTAGACGGAGATAAGCTGAAGGCGCGCAGAACCAACAGAAGCCTCCCCCACCATGCCCGAATCCCCCATTCCCGTCCTGATCGCCGGCGGCGGCACGGTCGGTCTGTCGGCGGCGGTGTGCTTGGCTGAGCAGGGGGTGCCGGCGGTGGTGGTGGAGCGGCGGGCGGGGATCTCGATCCATCCGCGGGCTTTGGGGGCGGGGGTTCGCACCATCGAGATCCTGCGGAGTCTGGGGCTGGAGGAGGCGGTGCTCGCGGTGGGGCGGCGGCTGGTGTTCGGGCAGGGGCGGATCTCGGCGCGGACGCTGGCGAGCGCGGACTGGACGTCGCTCTCCAAGGCGCCCCCGCTCGCGGCCGGGGCGCTTCCCAGTCCGGCGCCGGGGGGTGCCGCGTGCAGTCAGGACCTCCTCGACGAGATCCTGCTCGGGGCGGCCCGGGAGCGCGGGGCGGAGGTCCGCTTCGGCGCCGAGGTGGTGGCCGTGGAGCAGGACGCCGAGGGGGTGACGGCGACGGTGGCCGGCGCGGCAGGACGGGGACGCGCCGCCGCGAATCGAATCCCTGCGGGCGCGATACCTGATCGTGGCGGACGGCGCCGGCGGGGGTCTGCGGGAGGCTGTCGGGGTGCCGGTGTCGGGACCGGGTGCGCTCGGGCCGCCGATCGTCAACATCCTCTTCCGCGCGGATCTGCGCGAGATCCTCCAGGGGCACGAGATCACCCTCGGCATCCTGCAGAACAGAGAGCTGCGGCCGGGGCTCCTGATCGCGGTCGACGGCCGGGAGCGCTGGGTGCTCCACGTCTCCTTCGATCCCGACGAGGGCGAGTCGGCGGCGGATTTCACGCCGGAGCGCTGCCGCGATCTGGTGGCGCGCGCCGCTCTCGGCGTGCCGGAGCTGCCGGTGGAGGTCCTCAGCGTGCTCCCCTGGCGCGTCGCCGCCCGTCTCGCCGACCGGTTCCGCGAGGGGCGGATCTTCCTGATGGGGGACGCCGCCCACGTGATGCCGCCGCTGGGGGGCTTCGGCATGAACACGGGAATCGCCGACGCCCACAACCTCGCCTGGAAGCTGGCGCGGGCGCTCCGCGGGCAGGCCGGTCCCGCGCTGCTTGACAGCTACGACGCCGAACGCCGACCCGTCGCCCGCTTCACGATGGATCAGGCGCTGCTTCGCCTGGAGCGTCCGGAGCTGCACTGGGACCCCTCGCGCACGGCCGAGCGGGAGTCGCGGGGGATCGCCGCCGACGCGGTGGTGCATCTGGGGTACCGGTACGGCTCCCCGGCGCCCTCCCTCTTCGATCTCGAACGGGACCTCGACGGTTCCCCCGGCTCGCGGGTGCCGCACGCGTGGCTGGAGTGGGAGGGGCGGCGCGTCTCGACGCTCGACTTCGCCGGTCCCGGTTTCGCGCTGCTGGCCGGTCCGGGAGCCATGGATTGGTGCGAAGCGGCGGCCGCGGTGGCGGCGCGCCGGGAGATGGATCTGCGGGCGGTCCGGATTCCGGACGAGGCATGGTGCCGCGCGGCGGGCGTCGGCGAACGGGGTGCGCTGCTGGTGCGGCCGGACGGGTTCGTGGCGTGGCGGGCGGAGGGGGCGGAGGAGAAGGCCGAGGAGGTGCTGGAGGGGGCGATTCGGGAGATGCTGGGGTTTGCCTCCTTTGAACCCGGCAGGCGGTCGTTTTCTTGACGCGTTGCTCCGGAGGGAGGAAGATCGGCCGCAACGTGCAAGGCTCCTTTCGGCCAGAAACAGGACTATGAAACCGTCCGATCTCGAAATCCTGCTCCAGGAAGGCGAAGGCACGACTCTGGAGTTCAAGGAAGGCCTGTCCTCGTCTTTCGCTCGCGAGCTCGTGGCGATGGCGAACACGTTGGGAGGGAGGATTCTGCTCGGCGTGCGTGACGATGGCAGCGTTGCTGGAATCCACGATTCGAACGATTTGCGCGCTCGCATTCAAGACATCGCCCGCAATTGCGATCCACCGATTCAGGTGATCGTCGAGCCGGTCGGTGCCGTGGTGGTGGTCACGGTTCGCGAGTGCGCCGCGAAGCCGGCTCAATGCAGCGACGGGTTTTTCTGGCGCCAGGGGGCAACTTCCCAGAAGCTCAGCCGCGACGAGATCCGAGACTTCTTCCGTACCGAGGGAGCCATCCGCTTCGATCGTTCCCTGTGCCCGAAGTTTCGCTACCCCCAGGACTTCGACCGCGAGAAATACCGCGCCTGGCTCCGCCTGAGCGGCATCAGCGGCCGGCCCCGCACCGAGGACGTCCTGGTCAACATCGAGGCCGCGGAACGCGCCGGCGGACGGCTCCTTTTCCGCAATGCAGGGGTCCTCTTCTTTGCGCGGGACGTCCGACACTTCTTCAATCAGGCCTATATCACCTGTCTACTCGCGAGGGGCACCGACAAGGTGCACATCCTGGATCGCAAGGACTTCGCGGTGGAGTGGTCGCCGACATCGAGGAGAGCCTGCGCTTCATCGAGCGAAACACGCGCACCGCCTACCGGATCGAACGCCTGCAACGCGACGAGATTCCTGAATATCCTGTTGCCGCTTGCGCGAGGCGGTCACCAACGCGGTCATGCATCGGGACTGGTTCAACGAGGGCGCCAACGTTTTCGTGGAAATCTACGCTGACCGCATCGAAATCAGCAGCCCGGGCGGCCTGCCCAAAGGGATGCGGCCTGCCGACCTCGGCCACAAAAGCGTGCGCCGCACTCCCTCATCGCCGATTTGCTCCACCGCATCTCCTTCATCGAGAAAGCGGGAACCGGCATCAACCGGATGCGTGACGCCGCCCGCGAGCAGGGCTGCCCAGAGCCCACCTTTACCGAGGACGGCTTCTTCACGGCCATCTTCTTCCCGAACCCTGAGGTCAGGGCCCAGATTGCGACCTCGCCGAATGAAGTCACCCCGGAAGCTACCCCGGAAGTCACTGGGGAAGTTACCGGGGAAGTTACCGGGGAAGTTACCGGGGAAGTCACCGGGGAAGTCACCGGGGAAGTCACCGGGGAAGTTTTTCGGCTGCTTGCGGCCCTAAGAGGAGAGATGACACGACGTGATATGCAGACAGCTTTGGAGCTCAAGCATGAGAACCACTTCCGAGAAGCTTACCTCCTGCCCGCGCAAAAGATGGGTGTCGTTGAAATGACTTTTCCTGACAAGCCGCGCAGCTCGAAGCAGCGCTATCGAATAACACCGCGCGGGAAAGACCTCTTGGAGCTCCACCGCGCTGGACGCTAGGATCGCCGACTCCCGGATGAGAACGTCGGTCCGCTATGTCTTCAAGGGCCGGCCGCCGGTGGCGTTCGTGGCGGTGTTCATCCTCCTGGCGATCAACTTCTGCCTGGGAGACGGGCTGACGTCCTGGGCCTGGGTGCCGGCTCCCGACGCTCTCCATTCGTACGGCATCCGGTTCCGCGGCGGAGGGTGGCGGTACTACTCGCCGGCGGTCGGCTGGTACGTCGACCAGATCTTCTTCGGTCTGCAATTCGCGCTGATGGCGGTCGCCGGGTTCGTTTTCTGGCTCTATCGCGACCGGCTCGTGAAGGTCGAGGCGCCCCCGCCGGCGACCGGTCCGGCAGGACGGTGGGACTGGCTCGCGATGGTGATCGCGGCCCCCGCCGCCTGTTCGCTCGTCGGCGGCGCCGTAATCTCGATCCTCCTGCGGGAAGCCGGCTGGACGGCCGCTCTGGTGGCCGCTCTCCTCTTCCTCGCGATCTCGCTGACGATCGTCGTCCTGGCGTTGCGCCCGCAGTTCCGGCGCAGCCCGCCGCCGGGATGGCCCACGATCCTCGGCTTGGCGGGGGCGATCTCACTGGCGACGCTGGCCGCCGTGGCGGAGCTTTTCGACAGGCTGGGGTGAGGCGGCTCGCTACGGGATCAGTCTGCCCGCGAGCTCTTCGTAGTCGGAGAAATGACCATCCGCGGACATCAGCTTCGCGTCATTGGCGACTGCCGTGGCAATGATGAGCCGATCGTGGGGATCGCGATGGTGCTCAGGCAGCTCTACAGCGAGTTGAGCTACCAGCGGGGTAATGGGAAGCAAGCGCACTCCGGACCCGTCGAGCGCCGCGTCGAACCAGGTGTCCAGCGGTATCGGAATCTCGACCCGTCCCCGATTTACTAGCCATGCCGTCTCGAAGCACGAGATTGCGGAAACCCCAACCGCATCCGCATTGGAGATCGCATCGCGCCAAGCCGGCTTCAAAGATTTGTCGTTGAGTGTGAGCCACCAGATCCAGATGTGGGTATCGAGGACGATCATCTCGGCGTCCAGTCATCCTCGGGCACGCTGTCGAAAATCTCACCATGGATCTTCATCTTGCCTGCGATCGACGGGTGCGGCTGTCGAGCGCCTCGAATCTCGTCGTCGAGCGTCAGGACGATGACCTCGACCCGGTGATTCTCGAAGCTCTCCGGGAGCTCCAGGACGAGCTGACGGCCGACGAGTTGCTTGATGCGGCGTTCCACTTCCATGCTGCAACTCCTCCTCTGCGCTCGCGCTACAGCACCGCAAGCATACCAGCTCTCCCAGCAGCCTCTTCCTGGGGCCCCCGAAGCCGACCCGCCCTTGCCCCCCAACCCCCCGTGT
>DASWQX010000307.1:0-3891 GCA_036403495.1 Thermoanaerobaculia bacterium | reverse complement strand
CAAACGCGTTGGTTCACTTCGGTGAGACAACCTATCCAGAGCGAAACCGGCTGCCCAAAAAAGAGCATCTTTGCGGCCGAGCGCCTCCGTCCATTCCAGCCAGGCTTCTATGTAGAGCGCAGATTCTTCGAAGCTTTTCATTTGAAGCGTTTCTGCAAAGCTCGCTCCGAGCCAAACATCGACCTCGGAGGAAGGCCGCGCCGCGAGTTCTCTCTTGATAATGGCGGCACGATCCGCTGGTGGACTTAGAGCAAGAAACGTAATCCACTCTGAGACGAGATCCTTTTCCTCCACCGAAGCCGCGGAGAGAACCTCTTCTGAAAGTCTGCCTGAAATAGGGACCACCGGTTGGGGGATCTTGTCCCAGCGTTCCGGCAGGGCCCTCAAACGGGCTTCCAATCGCGCGAAGATATCTTCGGACAGCCGTTGCGAGAGCCATTCCCTGGTCCATCCGCGTTTCGAATCTGCCGGCTCGCTTGGCTTAGCCGTTACCGGGATCGCAAGCAGCCCGAAGATAACCGGAATTAGCCATCGGCAAAGAATCATTGCTTCACTCCCTTGTTTTCTATTTCGGCCACATAGGCGAGGTCTTTTCCGTTAGGCTGCCAGACCGGCAAAAGGTCGTCCTGCTTGCGGGCCTGGAGATCTCTGATCAGCTTTCCCTCGCCATCGACCAGTGCGAGGCTCCAGCCTTGGCGCCCTGAGTTGTCTTCCAGTGAAACCACGGAGATGTCGGAGAGCGGCGAGCGAAAGGCGACCTGGTAGAGAGTGTTGTCGTAGCCGAGGTTCTGGATCGTATGCTGGGCGAGATCGACTTGCAGAAAGGTAGGGAGGTTCTCCCCGATTCCAAGGCTCAGGGCAAGGATCTGGCGACCGTCCGTGGAACTTGCCAGAAGCTGTTGGATGCGGAACGGCAGGGGGATGTCACCGGCGGGATCGACCCGGCCGGCTTTCCAGAGGCTGAGGACGGCGATCGGCCGGCCCTCGGCGGCTTCCTGCCCGGGAAGCCGCTGGCGGACAAACGCGATCTTTCCGCCGGGGAGCGCCAAGGGAGCGGCTGCGGTCAGCCCGTCTGTGGCGGGACCATTCCACAAGATGGCTGTCTCTCCGTGGAGCGGAACGCAGAGGAGCTTAGACCCGGCTTCCGCCACTGTCACCAGAAGAGTTTGCGCATTGAGCCAGGCGACACCAGTCGCTCCCCGGGTTCCCGCGATCGAGACGGGCGGTGCGTTTCCGGACGGATCGAGGCGCCGCACCTCGAACGTTTTCCCCTCGAAGCCAAGGGGACCGCGGTGACGGCGCAAGGCCTGGGGCAAGGTCGACCTGCTACATGAGCCGAGATGGAAGAGCTCCAGAGTAGCCTGCCACAGCGTGCACGGATCGTCGAGCAGCCCAAAGAGGGCCAGAACCCCCTGCTGTGATCCCGGCCTGGAGGCCCACAGCCAGAGCGCCTGGTTTCGCGGTAGAGAGATTCCGCTCTTTTCGAGCGCCGCGAAGCTCAGGTGGTCATGGACCCTGTTCCCGGCGGACGCCTTGGCGCTGCCCCACGAATAGAGTGGGCTACGGCAGGCTCCCTGATCCTGGAAGTCGGGCCGATGATCGTGGTTGCAGTCTTGAAGGATCTGAAGCGTCACGGTCAGTCCCTGCGGGATGCCGTCGACTTCGATCCCCATCGGCTCGTCGGCTTTCTGGATGGCGTTGGGATCAACTTCTATCCAAGCTGGCGGACCGGGGTCAGGAGACTGAGCGGCGGTGAGCACCAGAACGGCGGTGCCGAGAATAATGAGATGACGAATGCGCCCGCGCGGCATGAGCCTCTCCTCAACGACATCGACTGTTGACGTTTTGCATCGTGCCGGTTTGAGTCAGGCATTCCTTCATCGCCCCAACGTTCTTTAGAGGCATTCCAACAACACCGCCAGGGCAGCCTCTTCCCCACAGGAACAAGACTATGCCTTCAGTACCGCCCTCCGCGACATTGAAAGCGCAGCAGGTGCCTGCCGAAATTGCTCGGGTCAGGGCTTGGTCGCATTGGGGTCCGTCGGCGCTCAGCATCAAAGGTGGGTACCGCACGCCCCAGGTGCTATAAGCATGGGCCGCCGGAAGGAGGCTTAGAAAGAACAGCACGAGAATGCTATGCACGGCCACGAAGCACCAGCGTGCCCAAGAGGCCCGTGGCCCGAGTTCCTCGCTCCGAGTTCCCATCCAGGCCGCGCCGCTGGCCGCCAGGAAGAGTAAGCCGAGGACGCCTCCCAATCCTTGCCGTCGTTTCTCATTCTTCGGCGTGTCATTGGTCAGCCAGGTGCAGGTCTCGAAGGTTGCACTAACGTCCCACCGCCGACTGAGTTCCCCCTCGCATTTCAGGCCATATCCGAGTTCCGGCGTTTCCAGGCCAGCATGGACGGCCGCTGAATACAACCAGGCGCCCATGATCAGCATACCCGCGCTGGCCGCGAGCGTAGCCAGCACGGCTGGACCTTGCCGGGGGAACAGCCCTCCGGCGAGAAGTGCGACCGCAAGGACGAAGAGGGCGACGGCGCTCCACCGAAGCCCCAGATGTGGTGCGGCTACAGCAGCCAAGGCCCGCCACGGCAACGACCAGAGGGAATCGGCACCAGTCAGCAGGAGATGGTCAGGGGGATATGACAGAGGTTTAATCCCGATCAGCCTCTCGCGAGCCCGCTCGGACAGCAAACCGAGAATAGCCAGGGCGGCCACGAGCGCTGTTCCGAGCCCCCCTGCCGCGGCCAGCCCCTCCGCCGGCTTCTGCCGCACCCAGCCAAGCAGCTTCGGCTTCGCGCTACGTCGGAATCCTTCCCTCTCGCGGGGCTCGCTTTCAGGAAGACTCAGCGGGGAGTGAGGCTCGGCGAACGCCACCTTCGGCGGCTTCAGCACTTCGCGGGCAATGGCCACCAGCTCTTTATCGATCCGGTCGCCGCGCAAAGAGGCCAGAGGTTTGCCATCGCGGGGGCGCACCTGAAGCTTTGCGAGCCATTCGACCTCTCTCCAGAGGCAGGAATGGACCACGATGGGAACGAGACGCACGCCCTCTTCCGCACGGCGCTGGAGGAGATGGGGGACCTCGGAGTCGCGGACGAAACCCGAGGAGAGGAAGTCGCTAGAGATCAAGAGGATCGCGACATGGGCCGCATTCATTGCAGCGCGGATCTCGGCTTCCCAGGTGTCTCCGGCACCGATGCGGCGGTCGTCCCATACATCGACCAGTCCTTCTTGAGCGAGGACCGCGAGGTGGCCGGAGAGACGATTCTTCCAAGTCTCATCCACGTGGCTATAGCTAAGGAAGATCCTGAGCGGAGGCACGAACGCAATTTTAGCAGAGGACGCGGGATCGGATTCGATCCGCGAAGCTACGCAGCAGCTTTGCACGGGCGCGCAGGTGGAGCGCGCCAGGAAGAGCAGGAGCGCTATCTGGCCGAGTACTAGATCGGGATTCTAGACCGAAGCAGGCAGCAGGACATCGTCGAGGGTGGCCCGCGCGGCGCCCTCGACGTTTTTCCCCGCCCCCGCCCCCCGCCCGATCACCAGCAGCGTCAGGTCGTCCTTCAGCGGCTCGTCCCCGGCGTGGGCGTCGAAGCTGGCGAGGATGTTGTCGTGAACCTGCTGCGGGGTGCCGCCGAGCTGGAGGGCGGCCTGGATCCGCTCGTAGCCGAAGGCGGTCCGGGACTGGGCGTCGAGGGCCTCGGGAAGGCCGTCGGTGTAGAGGAGGAGCTGGTCGCCGGGCTCGATGGTGGCCCGGCCGAGGCTCATCGGCAGGGGATCGCGCAGGCCCAGCGGATAGCCGCCGACGCCCAGCTCCTCGGTGCGGCCGCCGGCGCGGCGCAACAGCGGGAAGGGGTGGCCGGCGCAGACGTACTCCATCTCGCCGGTGTC
>DASWQX010000306.1:0-4006 GCA_036403495.1 Thermoanaerobaculia bacterium | reverse complement strand
CAGGCCGGTGGTCGACTTCCCGGCGCTTTCGGCGGGAGTTGCGATCGAGCGAGTGACCTACGCGACGCCGGACGGCCTCGTGGTCCCCCCCTGGCGCGCGGACCAGATCCTCCGCCGCCTCGCTCCCCTGCTGATGGCGGCGGACGGCAACGCGGTGCTGTTCGCGCCGAACTACCTTTTCCCGCCGCTCTTCCGCTTCGCCGCGGGTGAGCGGGTGGCGACGATCCACGACCTCGGCGTCATCAAGGTGCCCTGGGCGGTGCGGCCGGATTCGGGGCTCGCCCTGCGCGAGCGGCTGGAGCGGACGCTCTTCGCGGCGGACCTCCTGCTCACCCCGAGCGAGGCGGTGCGGCGGGAGCTGATCGACCTCGGCGTCGCGCCCGGCCGCGTGCGGGCGATCCACCACGGCACCGGCGTCCTCTCCGAGGCCACGCCGGCGCCCCTGCCGGCGGCCATCCCGGCGCGCTTCGCGCTCCACGTCGGCACGATCGAGCCGCGGAAGAACGTCGCGGTGCTGCTCGCGGCCTGGCGGCGGATGCGGCTGGCAGGGACAGCCGGCATGGCACCGCCTCCACTCGTGCTCTGTGGCGGCTGGGGGTGGAATGCCGAGGAGATCCGCACGCAGATCGAAGAGGCCGCGCGGGAGGGCTGGGTCGTCCATCTCGGCTATGTGACCGCCGGCGAGCTGGCCGCCCTCTACGCCGCGGCGGAGCTGGTGGCGCTCCCCTCCTTCTACGAGGGGTTCGGCCTGCCGGCGATCGAGGCGCTGGCCGCCGGGGCGCCGCTGGTGGCGAGCGACCTGCCCGTTCTGCGCGAGGTGGCCGGGGACGCCGCCCTCTACGCCCCGCCCGACCGCCCGGATCTCTGGGCCGAGAGGATCGACGCCCTGCTGGCGGACGCGAATCTGCGTGCCGAGCTCCGCCGAAAGGGTCTGGAGCGCTCCAGGCTCTTCGACTGGAAACGGGCGGCGGAGGAGACTGCGTGGGCTTTCGGAGTCTGAGACCGGCTGAATCGTGCCAAATTGGCGTCAAACATTGTTTTTTCGATTTTTTCATTGTTGGGCGGCTTCAAACATTGTTTGGGAGTCCCAAACATTGTTTTTTCGGCTCAAACAATGTTTGGGACGCTAGAACATTGTTTGAAGCCCTGAAACATTGTTTTTTCGGCTCGAACAATGTTTGAGACGCTGCAACGTTGTTTGAAGCCCTGAAACATTGTTCGAAGCCGTGAAACATTGTTCAAGCCTCTTTCTCCCTGCGGTAGACTCCGCCTCCGATGTTCAAGGGCCGCTACGACCACGCCGCACGACTCGGCCTCTATTTCCTGATCGCGGCGATCCTGCTCGCCGGCGCGGCGGTGCCGGACGCGCCGCGGACGTTCCAGGTGCTGACCTTCGCGGCCATGCTCGCGGCGCTGGGGATGACCGGGTCGCGGCTGGCCCGCCGGCTGGTGCCGGACTTCGGTCCGGCCTCGCACGGCGTGGCGGCGTTTTCCTTCGCCGTGGGGATCGCCGTGGTGCCGGCCACCTGGCTCGGGCAGATCGGCTGGCTGCGGCCGGCGCCCTTCCTGGCCTGGACGGCGGTGGCCTTCCTGCTCTCGCGGCTCCTGCCCGTCCGCGGCCCTGCCGAGGAGGGGCCCGTCCCCGCCACCTCGGCGGCGCGGTCCGCGCGGCTCGACCTCGTCCTGATCATGGCGGCCGGGCTGGCGGTGGCCCTCGCCGGCCTCGACGACATGGACCGTCTGCGCTGGGCGCCGGCGGGGATGCACGGCTTCGACGACACCTCCTACCACCTGTCGGAAGTCGCCACCTGGATCCGCTCCGGAGACCTGCGGATGATCCGCTTCTCTATGGGCGACCCGAGCACCCCCTTCTACCCGGTGCTCGGCGAGGTGGCCTCCTGGGTGCTGATCGCGCCCTTCCGCGACAGCGACGTGGCGGCGCGCTGGACGCAGCTCTTCTTCTCCCTCGCCTCGTTCCTGGCGGTGGCGGCGATCGCCCGCCGGCTCGGCCTGTCGCGGCGGAGCGCCGCCCTCGCGGCGATCGCCTATGCGGGGATCTACCACGTCTTCCCGATCCTGGCGGTGGCCGCCGGCAACGATCCGGCGACCGCCTTCTTCACCCTTGCCGGCGTCGACGCCGCGATCGCGCTCGCCCGCCGCCCCCGCCTGGGGACCACCGTGACCGCCGGCGCCGCGCTCGGCCTGCTGCTCGCCACCAAGTACATCGGCGTGCTCTTCGCGCCGATGATCCTGGCGATGCTGGCCCTGGCGGTCTGGATCGAGCGACGCCGGCGCGAACGCCACGAGTCGGCCGAGCGCCCGCCGGCCCGCCGCCTCGCCGCCCTCGCCGCGCTGCTCGCCGTCACCCTGGCGCTCGCGGGGGGCTACACCTACCTGCGCAACGCCGCGACCACCGGCAACCCGATCTTCCCCGCGCCCGTCTCGATCGCCGGCGTCGAGATCCTCCCCGGCTGGTGGGGGGTGTCGACGGCCGACCGCGCGCACGAGCCCGAGTACCGAATCGACGTCTGGCACTTCCTGACGCGGAGCTCGAAGCTGTTCGGCGGCTATTTCCCGTTCACCCTCCTGCCGGCCGCCCTGCTGGCCCCCCTCCTGGCGCTCTGGCGGCGGCGCTGGCTGACGGCGATGACGTTCCTGCTCGCGATCGTCTTCTTCCTCGAATTCCTCTATCTGATGCAGGACCATCGCGACATCCGCTACTTCCTACCGGCCATCGCGCTGGCGGCCGTGGCCTTCGCGTGGCTGCTCGAGATGGGCGGACCGCGCGTGGCGAGGCCCGTCCGCGGGCTCCTCCTCGCCTGGATCGCCTTCCAGGAGGTGCGGCGAGTGGGCGAGACCGGCGCGGCGCATCTCGCGGCGGCGGTCGCGGTCCTTCTGGCGGGATGGCTGGTGGAGATCGCCTGGCGCCGAGGGCAAAGGCGAGCCCAGGCTCCGGCGGGACCCTGGATCGCCTGGGCCGCCGCGATCCTGGTCGCCGCTCTGGCCCCGGCCCTGGCCTGGGGGGTCGACCGCTATCAGGCGGTGAAGCTCGAAGGCCAGCCGGCAGCCGCGGCGCTGGAGCGGCTCACCGGTCCGCGCGGCGCCCGCGTGGCCTACGCGGGCTACAACCAGCCGTATCACTTCTTCGGCAGCCGCTTCCAGAACGACCTCCAGATCGTGCCGCGGAACCGCTCCGTCGACGCCCAGTACTACCGCTGGGGAGCACGGCTGGCGAACCCCTACGTCGAGGGCTCGTACTCGCGCTGGAAGGAGATCCTCGACGACCTCGGCGTCGAGTGGGTGGTCACCGTGCGCACGCCCTGGGAGGACCCGGAGCACCGCTGGGTGTCGAAGCGGACGAGCGACTTCGCCCTCGCCTACCAGGATTCCGAGGTGGAGATCTGGCGGGTGATCGATAGCGCGGCGCCGGCGGGGTCGGCGCGATGACTCCCCCCACCATCGCCGTCGACCTCCGCGCGCTGGTCCCCGCCGCGACCGGGATCGGGGTCTACACCCGGTCGCTGCTGCTGGCGCTAGCCGAGCGCGGCGGCGCTCGCTATGTCGGGATGGCCCACCGGGCGCCTCGCCAGGCTGAGGAGCTGGAGGCCGCCGGCATCGCGATCGAGCGGCAGGAGGCGCCTCTGGGCGTGCTCTGGCAGCAGCTCGCGCTGCCGCGCCGGCTGGCGCGCGGCGACGTCGATCTCTTCTGGTCGCCGCTGATCACGCTCCCCCTCCGCTGTCCGGTGCCGGCGGTGGCCACGGTCCATGACCTGACCGTGCTGCTCTATCCGGAGACGCACACGCTGAAGGTGCGCCTGAGCCTCCTCCCCTTCCTCCGCCCCTCCTTCGAGGCGGCGCGGCGGCTGGTGACGATCTCCGAGGCCACGGCGCGCGATCTCGCCTTCCATTTTCCCCAGTGCAAGGAGGCGATCCGCGTGGTCTATCCGGGCATCGATCCCGAGTTCAAGCCCGGCGATCCCGCGGAGATCGCGGCGACGCGTCGGGA
>DASWQX010000305.1:0-7570 GCA_036403495.1 Thermoanaerobaculia bacterium | reverse complement strand
GCGGCGGCGGACGAGGCGGGGATGGCGATGGTGATGACGGGGGTGCGGCACTTCCGGCATTGAAACAAAAAAGCCCCTCACCCCCGGCCCCTCTCCCAGCCCTCCACCCACCCCTGCCGGGGAGAGGGGAGAAAGACGTTCGTAGGGTGCGCTGTGCGCACCGTGTAACGCTGGATCGAGAGGCGACGTTGACGGCGCGCGCAGCGCGCCCTACGCCACCTGGATTTTTCCTTTGCTTTTCTCCCTCCTCTCCCCGGAAGGGCGGGTGGAGGGCTGGGAGAGGAGGGCCGGGGAGGTGAGGGGCTTTTCGACCCCGGGAAGCTTCGCTCCCCCACCCCTGTTACGACGCGTGGAGGACCGACCTCGATGACGATGAAACGACTTCAACTGCTCCTCGCCCTGATCCCCATGGCCGCTCTGACCGCCCTGCCGGCCCTTGGGCAGGAGGCCGATCCGTGGGCGACGCTGAAGAGCGTGCGGCAGAGCCTGGTCGACGCCGGACCGACGGGGGCGACCTTCGTGCAGACCTTCACCGCGGCCGGGTTCTCCTCGGGCGATCAGGAGTCGGGGCAGCTCGCGCTGTCGCTGCCGGACTGCATGCGGTGGGACTATGCTAAGCCCTTCCCCAAGAGCTTCCTGCTCTGCGGCAGCACCGTGCACGCCTGGAACGAGGGGGACCAGACCGGCCATCGCTACCGGGTGGACCGCAAGAACGAGCCCGGGCTCGATCTGCTGCTGCTCGGCGTCGACGAGCTGAAGGCGCGCTACCAGGCCACGGCCAAGGGGATCGAGGGGGGGAAGGTCGAGATCGCCCTGATCCCGAAAAAGAAGGACATCGCGGTGCTGACCGACGCGACCGTGACGGTCGATCCGGCGAGCCACCGGGTGGTCGCGATCGGCTACCACGACCGGGAAGGGAACCTGACCCGCTTCGAGATCTCCGGCTACGGGGAGCTGTCGCGCCAGGGGGGCTTCTCGCCGCCGGCCAGCCTCCGCTGGGTCGACGGCACCCAGTAGGGCCCGGCATGCTGCGCCCGGACCTGTTTTTCTTGTAGGCTTGACCCATGGCCGCCGAGAACTCGTTCGACATCGTCTCCACCGTGGACCTCCAGGAGGTTCGCAACGCCGTGCAGCAGGCGGAGAAGGAGATCGGCAACCGCTACGACCTGAAGAAGGCCAAGGCGGAGCTGACCCTCGAGGGGGAGGAGATCGTCCAGGAGGCGGCGGACGAATACTCGCTCAAGCAGGCGCTCGACGTGCTGCAGACCAAGCTGGTGAAGCGCGGGGTCCATCTCAAGTCGCTCCGCTACGGCAAGATGGAAGCGGCGAGCGGCGGCCGGGCGCGCCAGAAGATCACGCTCCAGCAGGGGATCCCCCAGGAGACCTGCAAGAAGATCGTCGCCGAGATCAAGGCCAGGAAGCTCAAGGTGCAGGCCGCCATCCAGGAGGACACCGTGCGGGTCTCCGGCAAGAACCGCGACGACCTCCAGACGTGCATCGCCCTGCTCAAGGGGCTGGAGCTCGACGTCCCCCTCACCTTCACCAATTACCGGTCCCAGTAGCTGCCTGTGAAAAGACATCCCAGCAAATCAACGTCCCGGTCCGCCGCCCTTCTCGGGCTCTTCGGCCTGCTCGTCGCCGGCTCTCTCATCCCTGCGTTCGCGGCCCGCTACGACCAGGGGCAGCGCATCCAGGTCACCGGCATCGTCGCCGACGCCCAGGGGCAGCCGCTGAAGGACATCCGGGTGATCCTGGAGGTGTCGCGGACCTACTTCAGCGTCCGCGAGCTCCACCGCACCGCCGACCCCGACGTGCGGAAGGTCGCCGCCACCACCGACGCCCACGGCAACTACACGATCGAGTGGCCCTGGGACAGCTACTTCAACCATTTCGAGGTGGCGGCGGGGGTCCCCCTGCACACGCCCACGGGGGAGACGGTGGAGGAGCTGACGCGCCAGGACGTCACCCGCCGGGTGAACGCCGGCACGCCCGCGGTGGTCGCGATCACCATCGACAACCTGAAGCTCCTCGACAACCTGCGCCAGTTCCTGGCCTCGATCCAGACCGACGACATGCGCAAGGTCTACCACGACATGGGCAAGCCCGACCGCATCCGCAACGTCCAGTATCCGGGCCACCTGGAGATCTCCTGGTGGTACTTCGAGGCCGGCAAGGTCTACCGTTTCCGCGACGGTCACCTGGAGCAGGTCACACCCTTCGATCCGGTCCGCGGCCTTTGAGCTCCCTCCCTTGAGCTCTATTCCGACAACCAAGAGGATCGCCCCGGTGCCCAACCAACCGCTCGTGGATTCCCCCGACAGCAGCCCCGCCCTGACGGCGGGCTCCCGCTCGCTGCAGGCGGCCCGCTTCATCGATCTGGTGGCGGACAAGCTGCTCGCCACCGAGGCCATCTTCCGCCAGCACCTCGCCTCGGACGTGCCGTTCATCGAGAAGGCGGGGAGCTACCTCGTCGAGGGGGGCGGCAAGCGGGTGCGCCCGGCGCTGCTGCTGCTCGCCGCCCGCCTGCTCGGCCACGACGGCGAGGAGGAGATCACCTACGCGGCGGTGGTCGAGCTGATCCACACGGCGACGCTGATCCACGACGACGTCATCGACCACGCGGCGCTGCGCCGCGGGCAGAGCACGCTCAACGACCTCTGGGGGAACAACCTGACGGTGCTCCTGGGGGACTGGATCTACACCAAGGCGATGCAGATGGCGCTGTCGCACGGCCAGGTGGAGATCATCCAGCGGCTGTGCAACGCGACGCTGCGGATGACCGAGGGAGAGCTGCTCGCCCTGCAGCGGCTGGGCGCGCCGGATCTCGACGTCGAGGAGTACTTCGCGATCATCGAGCGCAAGACGGCCCACCTCTTTTCGGCCGCAGTGTCGATCCCCAGCCTGATCCCGCCGGCGCGTCCGGAGGCGGGGCAGGTGCTGTCGCGCTACGGCCGCGCGCTGGGCATCTGCTTCCAGCTCGTCGACGACCTGCTCGACTTCACCGCCCGCGAGAGCGAGGTCGGCAAACCGGTGCTCTCGGACCTCAAGGAGGGGAAGCTGACGCTGCCGCTGATCCTCCTGCTGCCGCGCGTCCAGGCGCCGCAGCGCCGGCTCGTCGAGCGGGTGCTGGAAGACCGCAGCTTCGACCGCGTGCCGCCCGGCGAGATCCTGGACCTGGTGACCGCGGAAGGGACGCTCGAGGAGGTCACCGCGATGGCCGAGGAGTACGCGGCCCAGGCCAAGCGCGAGCTAGAGTTTTTTCCGCCCAGCGACGCCCGCGAGGCGCTGGAGTTTGCCCCAGACTTCGTCCTCCACCGGCGTTCGTAGCGGCGGCCCCTGAATTCCGAACACCCGCGGGTCCACCGGCCGCGGGGGCGAGCCCACCGTTCCCTCCCGCACGGGGAAGACCGCGGCCACCGCCGGTTTCGCCAGCCCCACCAGCAGCGCGTAGCGGAAGCGGCGCGGCAGGGCATCCAGCCAGTCGCGCTGCCCGGCCTGGATGAGGACCGCGGCGGTGGGGCGGGCGGCGAGCGGATCGGGGGGCAGGTCGCCGTCGCCGAGAAACAGGAGCGCCATGCCGTTCTCCTTCGCGGGCGGCACGGCGAGGGTGAGGTGCCCCTCGACCGGCCGCCCCCAGTCGTAGAGCAGGGACGCTCCCGGCTGGCGCTCGTCGGCCATGCCAGCGGGGAGCGGGAAGGGGCGCATCAGGACGGCGGTCTGCGGCGGCCCGAGCTGCTCGGTGAGGAGCGGCCGCGGCGTGCCGATCCGGGGCGATCCCCAGCGGCCGATCGGCGGGTAGCCCCAGCAGAGCGCCGGCGATCCCCCCCGGATCGGGCTCCAGCCGCGCACCAGGCCGAGCTCGTGGCGCGGCAGGATGCGCCAGCTCCCGTCGGTGCCCACGAGCTGGCGGCCGGTCGCCTCGTCCGCCAGGCTGGCGAGCAGCCCACCGGCGCCGCGGGCGCTCCGCAGCTCGACCAGCAGGCGGTTCCTGCCGGGGAGCAGCAGGGGACCGACCTCGTAGACGTCGAGCGGCGCCTCCCGCTGACCAGGTGAAAAGGCGCCGGCGCCGATCCGCTTGCCGTTCAGGGTCACGATGTAGGTCTCGTCGGCCGTGATCAGCAGCCGGGCTTGCGGCGGCGGCGCGGCGAGCTCGAAATCGCGGGCGGCATAGAAGACGGCGGGCGTGTGGTCGCGGGCGTCGAACGGCTGCCAGATCCACTGCGCCGACGCCGTGGGCAGCGAGCGGGCCCGCAGCGAGGGACGGAAATGAGTGGCCAGCGCCGCCACGAACACCAGCAGGCCGAGGGCGAGCCATGCCCGCATGCGGCGGATCTCGCGGGGGTGCGGAGGAGCGAGGTCGGACACGGCGAGACTGTACATGAAATGGGTAGAGAGGCCGATCCTTGGCCGATCCCGAAAAAATGTCGTTGGCGCCGCCCCGCCCGGGCATGAATGCCCGGGCTACGTCAGAAAAGAAAAGCCGGCTGAAGCCGGCTCAAAAGGTAAGCCGAAGAGATTGAGCCGGCTTCAGCCGGCTTTTTGGTTCCAGCGTAGCCCGGGCGTTTACGCAGCGTTTACACCCGGGCGTCGGAGGCCGCCATGACCCAGACCCTCCGACATCCGTTTGACACCCTCCGGCCGATCCAAGTAGATTAGGTCGTGCACCCCTCCGCGTCCCTTACCTCCGCTCCCCTCACCGGAGCATCGGGTATCGTGGGCGCGATCCCGGCCCGTTACGGGTCGACCCGCCTCCCAGGAAAGCCGCTGCTCCCGATCGCCGGCAGGCCGATGATCGAGCACGTCTACACCCGGGTGGCGCGGGCGCGCGGGCTCGCCCGGGTGGTGGTGCTGACCGACGACGAGCGGATCGCCCGGGTGGTCGAGGGTTTCGGCGGCGAGTGGGAGATGACCCCGGAAGACTGCGCCAGCGGCACCGACCGGATCGCCTGGGCGGCCCGCCATTGGGACGCCGCGGCGGTGATCAATATCCAGGGGGACGAGCCGCTGATCGACCCCGAGGAGATCTCGGCGGTCGCCGAGCACCTGGCGGCGAACCCCGCGGACCCGGTGGTGACGCTGGCGACGCCAGCGACGCCGGAGGAGATGGCGAACCCGAACGCGGTCAAGGTGGTGCTGGCCCTGGACGGCTCGGCGCTCTACTTCAGCCGCGCGGCCATTCCGTACGCCAGGAACGTGGGGGGCTTCACCCCCCTCAAGCACCTGGGGATCTACGGCTACCGGCGGGACGCCCTGCTGCGCTTGGCCGCGCTGGCACCGACGCCGCTGGAGCGGAGCGAGTCGCTGGAGCAGCTCCGCGCGCTGGAGAACGGGATCCCGATCCGCGTTCTGATCGTGGCGCGCGGCGCGTTCGGGGTGGCGCTTGCGGTAGATACCGCGGAGGATCTGGAGCGGGTGGAACGAATTCTTACCGGACGGTCCTGAGCAAGGAGAACAGACCCCATGGCGACCAAGTACATTTTCATCACCGGCGGCGTCGTGTCCTCCCTCGGCAAGGGGGTGGCCGCGGCCTCCGTCGGAGCCATTCTGGAGGCGCGCGGCTTCTCGGTGACCCTGATGAAGTTCGACCCTTACATCAACGTCGATCCGGGCACCATGTCCCCCTACCAGCACGGCGAGGTGTTCGTCACCGACGACGGCGCCGAGACCGACCTCGACCTCGGCCACTACGAGCGCTTTACCCACAACCTCGCCACCAAGCGGCACAACTACACCACCGGCAAGATCTACTCCTCGGTGATCGACAAGGAGCGGCGGGGGGACTACCTCGGCAAGACCGTGCAGGTGATCCCCCACATCACCGACGAGATCAAGGAGGCCCTGCGCCGGGTGGCCGACCAGAACGACGTGGTGATCGTCGAGATCGGCGGCACGGTGGGCGACATCGAGTCGCTCCCCTTCCTGGAGGCGATCCGCCAGTTCCGCCAGGAGCTGGGGCGCGGCAACGCCGTCAACATCCACCTGACGCTGGTTCCCTACATCGCCGCCGCCGAGGAGCTGAAGACCAAGCCGACCCAGCACTCGGTGCGCGAGCTGCGCGAGATCGGCATCTCGGCCGACATCGTGCTCTGCCGGGTCGACCGCGCCCTCCCCGAGGACATGAAGAAGAAGATCGCCCTGTTCTGCAACGTCGACCCGCGGCAGGTGATCGCCGCCCGCGACGTCTCGACGATCTATGAGGTCCCCCTGATGTTCAGCCGCGAGGGGCTGGACGACGTCGTCCTCGAGCTGCTCAACCTCCCCCACTACGACCGCGACCTGTCGCGCTGGGAGAGCCTGGTGTCGCGGGTCAAGAACCCCCACCACAAGGTGCGGGTGGGGATCGTCGGCAAGTACGTCGAGTTCCCGGACGCCTACAAGAGCCTCAACGAGGCGCTGATCCACGGCGGCATCGCCAACGACTCCAAGGTCGAGCTGGTCTACATCGACGCCGAGGAGATGGAGGGGGGGAGCTGGCCGCACGAGATCTTCGAGGTCGACTCTATCCTGGTGCCGATCGGCTTCGGCCAGCGCGGCACCGAGGGGAAGATCCGCGCCATCCGCTATGCCCGCGAGCACAAAGTGCCCTTCTTCGGCATCTGCCTCGGCATGCAGTGCATGACCATCGAATACGCGCGGAACGTCTGCGGCATCAAGGACGCCACCTCCTCCGAGTTCGACGCCGACACCGAGCACGCGGTGATCTACATGCTGCGCGACCTCCTCGGGGTCGAGGAGCTGGGGGGGACCATGCGCCTCGGCGCCTACCCCTGCCGCCTCAAGGAGGGGACGCTGGCGCGGAAGATCTACGGCACGGCCGAGATCAGCGAGCGCCACCGCCACCGCTACGAGGTCAACCAGAAGTACCTGCAGACGCTCTCGGAGCACGGCTTGGTGATCTCCGGGCTCTCGCCCGACGGCAAGTTCGTCGAGATGGTCGAGGCGCCCGATCACCCCTGGTTCCTCGGCTGCCAGTTCCACCCCGAATACAAGTCGAAGCCGACCGAGCCCCACCCGCTCTTCGTCTCCTTCATCGCGGCGGCGCTCGCCCAGCAGAAGCGGCAGGGCGCCGAGATCGCCGCGCCGGCGCGGGCCGCGTCCTCGGGCCCTTCGGTGACCGTGAAGGACCATCCGGCGGAGCTCCCCTCAGAGATCCAGGTCCAGGGTTGATGCCGATCGAAATCGTGGACCTTGCGCCGGGCGTGACGATCGGCGGGAGCGGTAACGCGCTCCCCGTCATCGCCGGCCCGTGCGTCATCGAGAGCGAGGAGCTGGCCGTCGAGATGGCCCACGCGCTGGCCTCGATGGCCGAGCGCCTGAAGGTGCCGCTGATCTTCAAGTCCTCGTTCGACAAGGCCAACCGGAGCTCGCTCGGCAGCTTCCGCGGTCCCGGCCTGGAGGAGGGCTTGCGGGTCCTGCGGATCGTCAAGCAGGAGACCGGCCTGCCGGTGCTCACCGACGTCCACGAGGTGCACCAGTGCGCGCCGGCCGCCGAGGTCTGCGACGTGCTCCAGATCCCGGCCTTCCTCTGCCGCCAGACCGACCTGGTGGTGGCCGCGGCGCGGACCGGCCG
>DASWQX010000304.1:0-1509 GCA_036403495.1 Thermoanaerobaculia bacterium | reverse complement strand
CCGATGGTGCTCATCTGGATTACCGTGCGGCCGCCGAGGCTGGGGACGAACCCGTCGTCGGAGAGCAGCTCGCGGACCACGCTGCCGTCGCGGACCATGAAGATCGTGCACTCCCCCGCCTCGATCGCCTCGCGCGCGCTGCCGGCGATCCGCGCTCCCTTGCGCGCCAGCGGCTCGGCCTTCTCCCGCGTGCGGTTGTAGGCGATCAGCTCGTGGCCGCCGGCTAGCACCCGCTCGGCCATGGGGTGGCCCATGAGGCCCGTTCCGACGAATCCGACACGCATGGCGTCCCCTCCTTCGCTGCCAGTGCTTCCTATATCACGTCCGGGCGCCAGGATCGGGGGCCGGGAGCGATAAGATCGGTCTCGCCGGAGGAACCCTGATGCTCAACCCGACACCACCCGAACATCTCGTCAACGCGCAGGGTCAGCCCTATTTCCTCTGGGATTCCGAGATGACTCTCGACCAGTTTCGCGCCGGTCTCCAGGATCCGGACCTGGAAATCCGCGCCTATCTGGCCGGCAAGCTCATGCGCCAAGCGAAGCCCGACGACGTCTTCACCTTCCTCTCGGCCCGGGAGATCCGCCAGCTCTGGCCGCATCTTGAGCGCTATCTGGGGAAGAAGCGGGAATTCTGGACCTGGCTGTTCGAGACCTGGGAATCGAACGGACATGTCTGGCGATAAGCTGACCGCCCTTCAGTGGCGCATTCTGGCCGTGCTCGCCGGCATCGAGCCTGGGTGGACCCTAACAGGGGGGGCCGCCCTGGCGGGCTTCTATCTGAAGCACCGGACCACCAAAGACCTGGACCTGTTCTGGCACGGACAGAGCCAGCTCGGCGACCTTCCTCGCGAAGTTCGGGACCGGTTGGAGTCCGCCGGGCTCGAAGCAACCGTCCTCCAGAGTGGAGGAAGCTTCTTTCAGCTCCGGGTCCGCGAGGGAGATTTCGTCTGCGTCGTGGACCTTGTCGCCGATCCCGTTCCCCCCGTTGTGGCGCCTCAAAGGATCGACCTCCTGAGCGGCGAACCGATCACGGTCGACGATCCCCAGGAAATCCTGGTCAACAAGCTGTGCGCGCTGCTCGGACGGGCGGAAATTCGTGACCTCGTGGACGTCAAGGAGCTCCTGTCCTCCGGCGCCGATCTCAGAAACGCGCTCGCGGAGGCACCTCGCAAGGACGCCGGCTTCTCGCATCTCACCCTCGCCTGGGTGCTCAAAGATGTCCGGCCGAAACCCCTGGCTCGCTTGGCGGGGCTCAATGAGACGGAAGCGCAGGATCTGGACGACTTCAAGGAGCGCTTGGTTCTCGAGCTTCTGGAGGCCGGATCGCCTGAATAGTCGCCCGCTCTGCGGCGCCAGGAGCGACCCCGGCGCCGCAAGGGATCCATATCAGGCGACCGTCGGGTTCGGGCAACCGTCGACCGGAGTCGTGCAGTAGAGGCAGTCCGAGACGATCCGTGTACAGGGATTGATGCTGAGGTTCTTGACCGGCTGGTCCACCACGGCGAAC
>DASWQX010000303.1:0-8624 GCA_036403495.1 Thermoanaerobaculia bacterium | reverse complement strand
CCAGGTCGATCTCTCCCAAGGGGGACTGCCGGAAAAACTCGGAGAGGGGCATTTGCTTCTTTTTGAGCTCAAGGTATTCGGGGAAGGAGAGGACGACAGCGATCTCCACGCCCCGCCGGGTCAGGATCTGGGGACCCTTCTCGATCGCCTCTTCGACGACCTCGCTCAACTTGTTCTTGGCTTCCTGGATTTGCCAGCTCCGCTGCATGGTCACCTCCTGGCTAGACTGTCTAGATGCTACGCCGGCGCAACCCCGGAGTCAAGTTGGCGAGCCGAGCAACCGGCTCAGCCGCCGCAAGCGATCCTCGGACACATCGGAAACCGCCCAGTAGGTCATTCCTCCCTGTGACCAGTGGAGGACGTGGAAACCCTGCCGTGCGGCAACTCCGGAGTCCGAGCCATCCAGGCCGTACGCCGTGGGCCAGGTGAAGACGTTGATCACGTGGCGGTCGGCGCGATAGATCAGCGCCGCGACGGCGTGGTGGCCGAGATAGTCGAGGCGCCCGCCGATCAGCGGGAAGCCCTGGGCCGCGAGATCGATCACGACCGGCGAGTAGTCGAGCTTGCCGGTGAACCAGGGCTTGACCGTGTGCTGATCGGTCGAGGCCACGTCGGCGGGGTGGCCGGCGAGGAGCGAGCGGACGTGGCTCGCCACCACCTCGTCGGCGAAGCTCGCGGCCGGCCGGGGCGGCCAGACGCGTCCCAGGCTCCAGGAGGCGACCGCCACCAGCAGCAGAGCGGCGAGCGCCTGAAGCCGCTGGATCGCGGGCCAGCGGTCCCTTTCGATCTCGGGCGTGGCGGCGCGACGCAGGCGGCGCGCCAGCTCGGGAGTGGGGCGGAAGCGGAGGTCCGCGCCTTGGATCGCCTCCCGCAGGGCCCGCTGCGCGGCGAGCGCCCTGGCGCAGTCCGGACACGCCTCGAGATGGCGTTCGAAAGCCAGCGCGCTCGTCAGGTCCAGCTCGCCGTCGAGGTAGGGCATGACGTCCTGCTCCGTGTGCGGACAGCTCATGGCCGCCCCTCCTTGACCCCGTGAGCGATCAGAAAATCCTGCAATTGGCGGCGGGCGCGCGACAGGCGCGACATCACGGTGCCGATCGGCACCGCGGCGATGGCCGCGATCTCCTTGTACGATAGCCCTTCGAGCTCTCGCAGCACCATGATCTCGCGGAGGGGGAGGGGGAGCGATTCGAAACCCTGTCGCAGCAGGCGGCTGTCCGCCTGGCGCAGCAGCTCGACCTCGGGGTTCGCGCCGCCGGACTCCGAGGAATGGATCTCCTCGTCGAAGGGATCGGCGCTCTCGGGGTTTCCTTTCTGTTGCGCCAGCCAGGTATAGAACGAATTGCGGACGATGGTGAGCAGCCAGGCGCGGGCGTTGACGCCGTGGAAGCCGTCGAAGAACTGCAGTGCCCGCAGGGAAGCGGTCTGCAGCACGTCCTCGGCGTCCTGATCGTTGCGGGTGAGCCAGCGGGCGAGGTCGTAAGCGGCGTCGAGGTGCGGCAGGACGGCGCGGTCGAAGCGGCTCCGCCGGTCGTCCTGCTGATTGGCCTGCCAGTGGAAGCGATCTCGTAGTTGGCTCAGCATCGCGGGAGGGTCCGTCTCCGCGATGGTATACCCGACGCCGGCAACCTGGGCAAACGGAGCCATGGCAGCCTCGAAAAGTCAGAGATACCAGCGCAGCGGAGCGGCGGCCAGGAGCGCCGCGACCGCCACTCCGAGACAGACGGACCAGGCGATGGCGCGTGGGCGTGGGCTCGCCAGACGGCGGAGTCCGAGCAGGCCGGCCGCGAGGGCGAAGCCGGTCGCCGTCGCGGTCAGCTTCACCACCAGTGACACCAGGGCGACTCCGGTGACATCGGGGAGCGCCCCTTTGAGGCCGTAGCTCGCGGCCGCGAAACCGGCGCCGCTCGCCGCCTGAAGCCCCCAGGCGAAGAGGAGCGCCCAGGCCAGGCGACGCTCGAACGCTCCGTTCCGGCCGGCGCGGCCCAGGGCCAGGACGGGGCTCGCGACCACGGCGACGGCGCCGAGGTTGTGCAAAGCCTGGACGCAGGTATAGATCAGCTCGTTCATCTCCGTGCCTACTTCACCTTGACCTGGATCGACTTCTGCGGGCCGGTCGGCACATGCCCCTTGTCGACCAGCTTGAGGGTGATGGTGTGCACGCCCGGTGTCATCTTGGGCAGCATGTAGGTCCCCTTGAGATCATGGATTCCCGGGCTCCGCTCCGCGTCCACCCAGACGTGGAAGTGATCGTCGCCCTGTCCCAGGGTGACCTGATAGTCGAGAGGGTAGGACTCGCCGGCGTCGAGCTGCGCCTGGTCGGCCGGCTTGAGGATCTGGATGCTGGCGGCGCTCGGCTTGCTCTCGGCGGATACACTCACGGCGAGCGACAGAACGAGGATGGACAGGGCAATAGTAAGGCGATGAATTTTCACAGTCTCTCCTTTCGCCGCGCAAGGCGGCGGATGGTTTCGGATCACGGCACCGGTCGAGCGGCGAGCGCCGCCGGCCGGACTGCCTTCGTCTGTCCTAGACTGGAGTTGTTCGAATTTATTCCGTCGAGACTTCGTTGACGCAACGCCGGCGCCAGAACGCGCTTTCGGGCCAGCGCCCTTCGGCCGCGTAGTGCCGCGCGCGGAGGTGCGAGTAGCTGGCGAACTCTTCCTTGGCGAGGCGGCGATAGCGTTCGAGACTGCGGGTATCCCCTTGGGTCAGCCGGTCGCCGACCGCGTAGCCGGCGAAGATGCCGGAGCGCAGGGCTTTGAGAATCCCCGAGGAGGAGAGAGGATCGAAGACGGCGGCGGCGTCGCCCACGGCCAGCCAGTCATCTCCGGTCACCGGCTCGAGGCAGCGGGAGGGGGTGGCGCGGACGATCACGTCGGTTTGCGGTTGCGCGCCGCGCAGGGTTTCCCGGACGCGATCGGTCGCGTCGAGCAGCCGGTTCCATTCGGCGGTGTCGCGCAGGCGGAGCCGGCGGGCGAGGTCGGCGTCGGTCAGGCAGGCTGCGATCCGCTGGCCTCCGGGCAGTCCCGCCGTGTACCACCAGCCGTCGGCGAAGGCCTCCACCAGGGTGCGGGGATCGGCGGTTTCCGATCCTTCATAGAAGCGGGCGAAGCCGGTCAGCCGGTCGGCGGCGAGGAAGCGCGCGCCCTGCCGCCGCGCGAAGGCCGCGGCGGCGCCCGTGGCATCCACCACGAAGCGAGCGTTCATCTCAAGACCTCCAGAGACGCGCAGGTGCCATCCCGTACCTTTTTGGGTGGCCGAAACGAGGCGCGCGGGGCGCAGCAGGGCGACTCCGCGGCGCTCGGCCTCGGCGGCGAGCATGGCGTCGAAGGCGGAGCGGTCGAGGTGCCAGCCGTTTCCCCGCGCGGCGAACAGGAAGTCGTTGTCGCGCGGCTCGGGTCCTCCCCAGGCGGCCGAGGTGCCGTGGACCTCTCGGTGTCCCTGGTTCTGGAAAGCTTCCCAGACGCCGAGGTGGACGAGCATTCCGCGAGCCGGCGGCGGCAGGGTCTCGCCGATCCGTGGAGCTGGGGAATCGGAGGCCTCGAGAATCGCCACGGCGAGCGCGGGAGCGTGCGACCGCAGAGAGAGGCCGGCGGCGCAGCCGGCCGGTCCGCCCCCCACGATCACGACGTCGAAGGATCGTTCAGCCACGCCCGGCTCAGACGCGGACGGCGTAGAACGAGGCCACCACGCCGGCCGGATTGGTGCCGCCGGTGCCGCTGGAGTGCGGGATGGTGCGGACCACGGAGCCGACGATCGCCGGCCGTTGCAGGCTGTCGTTGCTGTTCGGCCAGACCGGCACCAGCCAGCCGATGTAGTCGTAGATCCACTCCTCGCCGCTCACCACCCCCTTGCCCTGGAAGCGCACCTGCATCGGCGAGCCGTAGGCGCGCGAGCCGTGGAGGGCGAGCGACCACCCCTCGCCGCCGATGGTGCCGGTGAGGAGCTCCTCCGGCCCTTCGTCGATCACGATCGTGCCGACCCCGAACTCCAGGTCGTTGAACGGCTTGGCGGGATCGACGTCGTTCAGCAGGCTGCGATAGGTCCACGCTCCGACGAAAGGATTCCGGCTGCTCATTTCTTCTCCTTGGATCGATCACGAGGTTGATCACGAGATGGGTAGCGCTCGACGCTGATGTATTTCTGATCCGGCGGCAGCTCGGTGGGGAGCACGTCCGCCGGCAGGAACGGATTCTGGATGATGAAGCCCAGCCGCCACCAGTCGGTGGTCATCTTGAGATCGCCGGCCTTGGTCTGCGGGATGCCGCGGCTCCAGTCCAGCCAGGCGTAGGAGGCGGGCTGGCCATGCGACATCGAGGTGATCTCGAACGCCTGGAGCGGCCGGTGGGCCGGCCACCAGAGCGTCTCCCAGACCTTCTGCTCGCGTTTCATCAACGCGTCGCCGTCGGTTTCGATCGCGTTCCACCCTTCGTAGGTGATGTCGATCGACTGCGTGCTGCACTCGTTGAAGTCGGCCTGCCAGGGGAGGGCCATGTACTTGGTCAGGTCGCCGGGCTGGAGGCCGGCGTCGAAATTGTTGTCCTGGCTGAGGCTGGTCTGGGTGTAAGAGACGTAGGCCGACTCCGGGATGGCGCCGGAGCCGACCCAGTTGTTGGCCTCCGCCGCCGTCTGGCGGAACTCGTAGAACAGGGGATCGGCCTTGATCCGGTAGGGCACGCGGTAGATCGTCGGATTGCGCTGGACCCATCCAATTTCGCCACCGGGACAGAAGGCGCCGCCGAGGACGTTGGTGAGCACGCCGCGGTCGAGGTCGCGCCCGGTCCGGTTCACCCAGCCGGCGTACGGCTGCCAGGGGTCGGGGCACGCCCATCCCTCCAGATCCTCGTTGTAGAAGAGACCGGCGGCCCACTGGCGCAGCAGGTAGTACTGGGTGTCGGTCAGGCGCAGGAACTTCGACGGCAGATCGTTCGAGATCGGATTGTCTCCCGCCAGGAGTGGCATCAACGGCAGGTTGTGGGTGCGGCTGTTGACCCGACCGCGGGCGAAGAACTCGTTCTCGTCGCCGGGCTGGCGCAGCAGGTCGAACAGGAAAGTGCGGTAGTCCCGGTAGGGATCATAGGTGTTGGCCTCCACGCACTTGCGGCGCGCCTCGTCGAGCAGCCGGCCGGTATGATACTTCCGCAGGTGCTCGAGGGTGATGACGCGGAGCTGGGCGCCGAGCTGATCGAGCACCCCGCCGACGCCGCCCCGCACGCCCGGGCCCTCGCCGCGCGCCGCGGTCCGGCCCGCTTCGGTGTCCCAGCGCGCCACGCGCTGCGCCGGGAGGTCGGCCAGGATCTCCTGCACCTGCTGCTCCAGGCGCTCCTTGGCCTCCGCGTAGGAGGGCTTGGCCTCGGCACCCTGCCGCCACGTCTGCAGATACTGCTGGAAGTCGCCGCCGGCATCCTCGGCGTGCGCCTGGCGGGCGAATTCGGCCAGGGCGTCGCGGAGCTTGCCGGCGACGTCGTCGGTGAGCAGTCCGCTGATCGCCGTGGCCGCCGGCCGCGAGTCGCTCTTGCCGGCGGCGGCGAACGCGCGGCCGAGCTCGCTTTGAGTCTGCTTCTCCAGCACCAGGAGGGCGGGCGCCAGGGTGTTGACGAACAGCTCGCCGGAGAGGTTCTGCTCGATGCACCGCTGCTCGCACCGCTTCACCGCCTTGCGGTCGACCATCGGCGGTACCGACAGCTTGGTGGGGTCGAACCGTCCGCGCTTCGACTGGTTGTGCGGGTAGTTGGAGAGCCCGAGGATGCTGGTGAGATAGGTGAACTGGTCGGGCCGGTAGAGGATCGGCCAGATGTCGCGGTAGAACCAGGGCTTGTAGTCGGGGTTCCACTCCAGGCGTTCGGCCTGCCAGAGGATCAGCGCCTCGCGGTCGAGCGGGTCGATCCGCTGCGGATCATCGAAGGTGCCGGTCGCGCCATAGAGGTCGGTGCGCTCGGCGAACTGCTGGATCCCCAGGTCCTCGATCACCTCGTTGGTGGTCACCATGTCGAGGATCTCCGGCACGTAGGCGGGGTAGCCCACCACCACCCAGGCCGGGTACTCGACGTCGACGAAACGCTGCGCGGTCACCTCCTCGGAATACATCACCAGGCGTGCCATCACCGGACCGTCGGAGGTGTCGTCGAACCAGCCGTCGTTGTTGGCGTAGGTGTCGATGCGCGGCTGGCCGAACTGATCGAAATTGAAGCTGCCGGAATTGCCGTAGCCGCCCAGCACCAGCAGCCGGCCGTCGTCGTCCGTGATCAGCTCGCCGAGCGTATCGATCGACTTCGGCTGCAGCGGCGGCGGGAAAGTGGGGGCATAGATCTCGCTGTCGGCGTCGAAGCGGGCGGTGCGCCGGTCCGTGCGGTCGACGATGCGGGGGCCGGGATCGATGATCAAGCGCTGGCGCGCCTGGGGCTCGGTGATACTGGCGTTGCGCCGCGGATGCTGCGTCGGATCGTAGCCGTGCTCGCCGTCGAGCTGATCGAATTCGTACCACGACGCCTTCTTGTTCGCCAGGTAGACGCGCCACTGCACGTCGACCAGGGTGCCGGCGTTGCCGCCGCCGGCGACCGGATCGCCGATCTTGAGCGGCCGTCCCTCCGGGCTCTCGTCGTCGTAGACATAGATCTGAAAGCGCGCCGCTTGGCGCTTGATGCGTCCCTCGTCATCCTTGAACGTCTTGACGGTCAGCTCGGACTGGCCGTCGGAGGAGAGCATGGCGTTACCCTTGGCGTCGCAGGCGATCGGCAGGGCCGCCGGCTTCTCCGGCGTGATGCAGAGCTCGTCCGGGCTGTTGCCCAGGCGGGCGATTCCGATTCCGGGGTGAATCCTATAAATGGCCATGGCGTCCTCGGCTCCTGATCAATCGAGGAAATTCAACGACACACCCTCGAGCCGCAGCAGCTCGTTGTCCTCGCAATAATCGACGCCGATGACCACCAGCGTGATCTGGAAGGACGACGCGCCGCCGTCGAGCAGCCGCCGCGCGGCCTGGGTGACGTTGATCCGGTGGTTGCGGGGAGTGTTATGGCTGCGCGGGCGCAGGTCGTACTTGCGGGCCTGGCTCGGCGGCGTCGCGCAATGCCCCGGCCCGCCGTAGCAGGGGCCGTGGCCGAAGATCGCCAGGTAGCCGGCGTAATGCTGATCCTCGATCGAGGTCTCGGCGTTGGCGTCGGGGAGGTTGAGGAAGACGCGGATGAAGCACGACCGCGGCAGTTGCGGGATGCGGTGGAGCCGCACCTCGGCGGAGCGGAAGGCGCTGCGGACCGTCTCCGGGATGTCGAGCGGCCGCGATACGAAGCGCCCCACCGGCGTCTCCAGCCCCACCGGAATGATGTGCGTGCTCTTCACGTATTCGTAGCCGAAATGTGACATTTTGAGCGTATCGGCGATCGTGTAGCTCCAGGGGGTGAGCACCGAGTCGAGATCGGCGGGCACGCCCTGCGGGTGATCCTGCTCCCACTCCCACCAGAGACGATCGATGTTGGCGTGGATCGGCCAGAACACCGGATCGTACGACGCCGTCAGGTTGCTGAACATGTCGCCGTACTGCGGCTGCGTGTAGAGGTCGGCGCGCGAGTGGAAGCGGCGCCCCGCCACCAGCACCCCCTTGTTGCGGTTCACGCCGGGATCCTTCTGGAGATCCGGCGACGCGGCCTGCGGCGAAGGCGTGGTGGGATACTCCGGGTTCATCCCGCCGGTCCAGATATGCATCGTGTTGTGCGGGTTCTGGTCGAGGAAACCGAACGAGTCGTTGTAGAGGCTGCCGCCGCCGAAGTCGCGGAAGCTGCGCAGGCTCAGGATCTGCGCCATGTCGTCGGCGGTCGGATAGTGATAATGGATCACCTTGTTGATCGTCGATGGATGCCCCTTCTTGATGTGATACTCGGCCGGATAGCGCAGCGGATACCAGAGCGAGTTGGCGGCGAGCAGCACGTCGATGAAGCGATCGCGATGGGCGCCCTGGGTGTAGGGCTCGCCGATCAATCGCGCCACCTCGGCGAAGAAGCGGGACTGCGAGGGATAGAGCTTCCCCTTGTCGACCATCTCCTTCTGCAGCGTCGCCGCGGCGTCCGGCGGCAGCTTGGGGATCGCCTCGCTGAGATATTTGATCGATGCGTCCGTGAGGAAGGCCTGCAAGGCCTTCGGAATGATCCAACCCTTCTCCGGGCACTCCGGACGGTACTGCCGCATCGTCCAGTCCCAGTAGGGGAGGGTCACGTCGGGGCAGATGTCCTGCAGCGCCTGCTCGAACTCGTAGAGGTAGATCCGGTGCCAGGGGAGAAAGCGTTCCCAGCCGTGCTGGCAATGGTTCTGATGGGTCAGCGCCAGGTTGTTGTAGTTGCGCCGGTCCTCGGGCCACTTGTTGAGCTCGTAGAGCTCGCGGAACGCATGGCGATAGCGCTCGAGCTGAGGCGGCGTCATGCAATCGATGTTCATCCGCTGCTTGATCTCGCCCTGCTGGTATTTGTATTCGTTGGGCGAGCCGCCATAGGTCTCATAGACCTCGCGCGCGACGACTTCCACGTTATCGGCTGAGATTTCCGCGAGCTCCGTCGACGTCCGGTCGGCCTGGACGTCGAACGAGGCGATCACCCGGTCCTCGGGCGGACAGCCGTCGTCGATCCAATCGGAGA
>DASWQX010000302.1:0-1621 GCA_036403495.1 Thermoanaerobaculia bacterium | reverse complement strand
GGTGCTGATCCACAACGGCAAGCTCTACGAGGACGTCCTCACCCGCGCCCAGCTCACCCGCCACGAGCTCAACGCCGCCCTCCGGCAGGGGGGGTGCACCTGCGTCGAGGAAGTGCACACCGCCGTGCTGGAGAACAACGGGCAGATCTCGGTGACGTCGAAAGCGCGGGCGGCGGGGGCGTAGGAGATCCTCACCCCCGGCCGCCCGGGGGGCTCAGGTGTTCGGCTTCTCCGGCGCCTTCTCGGACGTCCCCTTCGGCCGGGCGTTCGGGTTGGACTGGCCGTGATGGCAGGTGAAGCAGCCCACGAAGGAGCCGCTGTCCATGCCGGGCATCGGCTTGATGTACTTCTCGTTGATGTCCTGGGTCATCTTCACCATGTCGCGCGCGATGTTCTTCTCTTTCTTGTCGTCGCTGGCGAAGTTCTCCGTGTCGTGGCACTTCTTGCAGTTGGTGCCGAGGGCGTGGCTGAAGCCCTCCATGGCGTCCAGAAAGCGGCCGGCGGGGACGCCCTTGAGGATCTTGACGTTCTTGAACACCGTCTCGGCCGGCTCGTTCTCGTGCCCCTTGATCAGGTCGCGCATCTTGTTCGGATGGGGAGCTTCCGCGGCCGGCTTGCCCTCCGGGGCGCCGGCCTGCTTCTCGGCCTCGTGGGACGGCATGGGAGCGGGAGTCGCGGAGGGGGCGGGGGTCTGGCCGTACTGCGGAGAGGCCAGGAGGGGCAGGGCGGCGAGCCCGGCGAGGAGTAGTCCGCCAGCCATCAGCTTCGGGAAGGATCGCTGCGTGAAACCGGCCAGCTTGGGAAGTACCGCGGGCATATCGTCTCCTCCAAAAAGGGGCCACAGTGTAGCGCAGACCTGACGCGGCCTGCGATCTGTGAGTGCGCGCGGAGGCGCTGCCAGTTCTATGCCGCCGTCAGTCCACCTGCAGCGTCGGCAGGACGGCGAGGACCTCCTCGGCGGAGGCGTAGCGGTGATCGGGCTCCTTGGCGAGCAGGCGGGCGATGAAGCCGATCCAGGGGGCGGGCAGGTCGGGGCGCCCCTGGCGGATGTCGGGGATCTCGTCGCGCAGGTGCATGAGCGCCAGCACCGCCGGGTTGTCGTCCGTGAACGGCTCGCGGCCGGTGATCAGGGCGAAGGCGAGGATGCCGAGCGCGTAGAGGTCGGAGCGGCCGTCGAGCGGCTGGCCGAGGAGCTGCTCGGGCGACATGTACATCGGCGAGCCGAAGGCGAAGCCGGTGCGGGTGAGGCGGTTGTCGAAGCCGGTCATGCGGGCGATGCCGAAGTCGAGGATCTTCAGCCGCCGGCCGGTCACCATGACGTTGCTGGGCTTGAGGTCGCGGTGGACGATCCCCAGCGAGTGGGCCTCCTGCAGGCCGGCGGCGATCTCGGAGAGGAAGAAGCGGATGCGCTCCAGGGGGATCGGCTGATCCTTCACGATCACGTCCTCGAGGATCTGCCCTTCCAGCAGCTCCATGGTGATGAAGATGCCCCCCTCGAAACGGCCGAGGTCGAACACCCGCACCACGTTGGGATGGCTGACGCGGCGGCAGATCTGGAGCTCGCGCAGCAGCCGCTCCTCGTCGTCGCCGGCAGAGGCGGAGCCCTCGGCGGTGGTGAGCA
>DASWQX010000301.1:0-1996 GCA_036403495.1 Thermoanaerobaculia bacterium | reverse complement strand
GCCATCAGCCCCAGCATGCAGGTGGCCCCCGCCAGGAAGGGGACGAAGACGAGCGCTCCCCGCTTCGGCGACCGGTAGGCGAGCGAGAACATGGCGTAGACGAGCACGAAGCCGAGCAGCGTCGAGCGGGTGGCGTCCTGGCGCACGATGGCGCGCAGAGCCGACGACAGACGATTGACGCCGGTGAGGATCGCCCCCTGGCGGTCGGCCAGCGTCACCAGCTCGCGCGGCACCAGGCGGCGCCACGAGCCCCCCTTGGCGTAGAGGTAGGTCACCGAGATGTAGCCGCCGTCGTCCGTCCGCTTCAGGAAGCGGCGCAGCAGGGTGGCCAGGCGCTCGTCGTGGATGTCGTCCGGTCCCACCGGTCCGGGCGGGGCGAGGGCCTGCCCGAACAGCTTCAGGAAAGGATCGTAGGCGTCCGGACGGAAGCCGTTCGCCGCCAGCGCCCGGTGCAGGGTGGCGGCGATCCGCGCGGCCGAGAAGACGTCGTCGTGCCCCGCCCGCAGCCGCGCCAGGATCTCCCGCTGCTGCGAGGGAGGGGGCAGGAAGCTGGCGATCGACTGGAAGGAGGCGAGCGGGCCGTGGTCGACCTCCCCTTTCAGCTCGCGGACGGCGTCCTGGGTCTTGCGCAGCACGGTGTCGAGGTCCTTCGCCTGGACCACGTACATCATGAAGCCGAACGACTGGCCGAACTTCTGCGTCACCAGCGCCTGGTAGGCCACCCCCTGGTTCCCCTTCGCCCGCAGGTTCTCGATGTTGTCGCTGAACTGGAGCCGGGTGGCGAGACCGGCGCAGATCGCCACGATCGCCACCCAGACCAGGACCGTCGTCCGCGGCCGGGCGATCGACCAGCGGACCAAGCCGTCCGAGCCGAAGGAGCGCAGCTCCAGGCGGCGGTCGGCGGGGCCGCCGCGGTCGGTCGCCAGCAGCAGGGCGGGGAGCAGGAAGAGCACGCAGATCAGGAAGATCAAAATGCCCGTGCCGGTGAGCACCCCCAGCTCGCTCATCCCCTTGAACTCGGTGAAGATGTACGAGTAGAAGGTCGCCGCCGTGGTCAGCGCCGCGAAGAAGACGCCGTAGAGGGTGGAGCGGTAGACTTGCCTGATCGCCACCGCCGGCTCCGCCCCGCGCAGGCGCTCGGCCACATAGCGCCCGTAGAGCACGGTGATGAAGTCGACCCCGAGCCCCGCCACCAGGGCGCCGAACACCGCGCTCGACGAGGAGAGCTGGCCGAAGAGCACCCCGGCGAGACCGAAAGTGCCGATCACCGCCAGCGCCATGGGAACGCCGGCGTAGAGCAGCGCGGCCGGGCGGCGGAAGGCATAGAGGAAGAGCGCGAGCACCCCGACGCAGGAGAAGATGACGTTGTAGATCACGTCCTTCTGGATCAGCTCGGCGTCGTAGAGGGAGATCGCGTAGCCCCCCGTGTAGCCGATGCGCGGCGCCGGCACGGAGGGGTCGGCCTTGCGGAGGTCCGCCAGGGCGTCGCGCTCGATCCGGCGCGCCTGCGCCATGAAGCGGTGGCCGAACGGGATGTCCTGGGCCGGCCGGCGCGGCTGCACCAGCATCAGCAGGGTCGTACGGTCGGCCGACAGAAAGTAGCCGCTCGACGCGTCCAGCTTGAACCCGCCGCCGGCCGTCCTGAACTTGTCGAGGAAGATGGGGAGCAGATGGAAGGGATCGTTCTGCACCAGCTCGCGCGCCATGATCCCCTGCGGCGTCCGCAGGGTCTGCCGGTTCTCCGCGATCGACTGCTCGATCCGCGCGTCGCCGAGCGCCGCCGCCACCCGGTCGAGCTCCGCCGGAGTCAGCAGGAGCAGGGCGCGGGGGAGGATCTCGGCCATCATCTCCAGCGGGTTCGGCAGCCGGTACTCCACGTCGGCGACCGTGGGCAGCGCCCGGTAGCGGCGCGCCAGCGACTCGATCAGCGGCTCGTAGTCCTCCACCTGCCGCCCCTTGGGGATCTCGACCACGACGATGTGCTGGTCGAGCGTCC
>DASWQX010000300.1:0-3269 GCA_036403495.1 Thermoanaerobaculia bacterium | reverse complement strand
CACCCTGTCATGCACCAGGGGGCTCTGTCGATTTCGGCAATTCGGGACCGGAGCTTCTCCAAGGGTCTCACTCCGGGACCTTGGGGATCCCTGTAGACCGGTTCCCTTTGTTGGCTGAAAGGAGATGGAGATGAAGGGCACGAAGAGATGGAGGATCTCTGAGGGTCTCGTGTTGGCGATCCTGGTGGTTGCGGCGCCGTTCGTCTATGCCGCCACCGAGGCACCGGCCGGCTTCGACAACCTGACCAACGGCTTCACGACGCAGACGCAGATGGACCTCGACCGGGCCAACTTCGACGATCGCGAGCAGATCGCCGACGGCCTCGGCCCCATCTACAACGCTCAGGCCTGCGCCGAGTGCCACCAGAGCCCGGTGAGCGGCGCCACCAGCCAGATCACCGAGCTGCGCGCGGGCACCGAGGACGCTTCCGGCAACTTCACCAACCCCCCCGGCGGCTCGCTGATCAACGACCGCGCGATCAACGCCGCGATCCAGGAGCGTCTGACCACGACGCAGAACATCGTGGATACCCGCTCTTCGCTCAACACCCTGGGTGACGGCTTCGTCGAGGCGATCGCCGACGCCACCTTCACCACCATCCAGTCGGCCCAGCCGTCGGGACGGAAGGGAACCATCATCAGGGTGCCGGTCTCGGAGGCCCCCGCCGGCACCACCCGGATCGCCCGCTTCGGCTGGAAGAACCAGCACGCCAGCCTGATGTCCTTCGCCGCCGATGCCTATCTCAACGAGATGGGGATCACCAGCCCGATGCAGCCGACGGAGAACACCTCGTTCGGCGTTTCCGTCGCGGCCTATGACACGGTCGCCGATCCGGAGGACGCGGCCACCGCGGCGGCGCCCCACGGCCCGGACGTCGAGGCCTTCACCCGCTTCATGCGGTCGACCAAGGTTCCGCCGCGCGACACCGTGCTGGCCGCCACCTCGGACGCCGTGGCCGGCGCCAGCCTCTTCACCAGCATCGGCTGCGCCTCCTGCCACACGGCGACGATCCAGACCGCTCCGGCGGGCACCGTGATCAACGGCGGCCAGTTCACCGTCCCCGCCGCGCTCGGCGACAAGATCATCCACCCCTACAGCGACTTCATGCTGCACGACGTCGGCACCGGCGACGGCATCGTCCAGAACGGCGGCGCCGGCACGGCCTACAAGCTGCGCACCCCACCGCTGTGGGGCCTGCGCACCCGGCCGCGGTTCATGCACGACCTGTTCAACACCACGCGCTATAACGCCATTCTGCGCCACACCAACGAAGCCGAGCCGGTCATCCAGAACTACATCAACCTGAGCACCACCCAGCAGAACCAGATCGGCACGTTCCTCAACTCCCTCTAAGCGATTCTGCGCTAGGCTACGGCTCCGAAAAGGAGCCGTAGCCATGCCCTCGCGCCTCGCCCTCTGCCTCGTCCTGCTGCTATCCCTCCCGGGCGCCGCCGCGCTCGCTCAAGGCGTCCCCGCGGAGACGCCGGCGCCGGCCGATCCGCTCGCCGATCCGCTGAAAGTCGTCGAGCGCTTCATCGCCGGGTTCAACCGCCATGACCTCGGCCTGCTGATCGCCGAGACCGATCCGGACGTGAGGTGGCTGACCGTGGTCGACGACCGCATCCTCCCGGATGCCAGGGGGCAGGAGGCCCTTCAGGAGTGGATGGCGAGGTTCCTGTCGGCCTACCCGACGGCGAAGAAGGCGATCGAGCAATCGATCGCTCACGGCCCGTTCGTCACCACCTGGGAGCGCTCCCACTGGAAGGGCAAGGGGAGCGCCGACCTCACCCAGGCCGTGCTGGTGGTCTACGAGGTCCAGAAGGGCAAGATCAGGAACGTCTGGCGGTATTCGCCACAGCGGTAAAGCGCCGCAGCGATAAAGCGCCACAGCGGTAAAACGCCTCAAACGCCTACCCCGACCTCCAGCCGCGGCCGCGCCAGTTGGCCGCAGGCGCCCTGCACGTCGCGCCCGCGGCTGCGGCGCACGGTGACGAAGCAGCCGTTCTGGTGGAGGCGCGCGGCGAAGGCCCGGACCCGCTCCTCGGCCGGCTCGCGGAAGGCGGAGCGGGAGTGCTCGTTCATCGGGATCAGGTTGATGTTGTGCCCCCGCGCCAAGTCGCCCAGCCAGGCCATCAGCCGGTCCGCGTCCTCCAGGGTGTCGTTCACCCCGGCGAGCATCACGTACTCGAAGAGGAGGCGCTCGTGCGGCTTGAGCACCCAGGCGTCGAGCGCCTGCCGCAGCCGCGCCAGGTTCCAGGCCCGGTTGACCGGCATGGTGGCGGAGCGGGCGGCGTCGGTGGTGGCGTTGAGCGAGAGGGCGAGCTGCGGCCGCGGCGTCATGCGCGCCAGCTTCTCGATGCCGGTGACCAGGCCGGCGGTGCTCACCGTGATCCGCCAGGGCGACAGGATGGCCCCCTGCGGGTGGCAGAGGACGGTGATCGCGCGGTGGACGTGCGCGAGGTTGTGGAGCGGCTCGCCCATCCCCATGAAGACCAGGAACACCGATTCGCCCTGCCGCGGCCCCAACTCGCGCATCAGCACCAGCACCTGGCCGACGATCTCGCCGGCCGTGAGGTTGCGCACGATCCCCATCGCGCCGGTGGCGCAGAAGGTGCAGCCGAGAGCGCAGCCGACCTGGCTGGAGATGCAGTAGGTGACCCGCAGGTCGCCGTCCTTCCGCGGCATGTGGACGGCCTCGACGCGGTGGCCGTCGACCATCTCGAGCACCAGCTTGGTGGCGCCGTCGGTGGAAGGGTGGCGCTCGACGATCGCCGGCAGCGAGAGGTCGGTGTGGCGGTCGAGCCAGGCGCGGATCTCGCGCGACAGGCAGAGGCTGTCCTCACGCCAGGTGCGGGTGCGCTGGAGCCGCCCGAAGACGTGCTCGGGGCGCCCCGGGCACCCCTGCGCGGCGAGGTCCTCGGGGAGCAGGGCCCAGGCGGAAGGGGCGCCCTCGCGCTCGGGAGCCCCGCGGTCCCAGGGCCTTTCAACGGGGAGTTCGACGGTCGGCATGAGCGCAAGTCTACCGGATTGGAAAGACGTAGAATCCTCTCCTTGCCGATCTGCAAAGCTCATCGCGCCTCGGGGCTCCTGCTCGCCGTCCTCCTCGCCGCCTGTTCGGGAGCCCGCGTCCAGGGGCCGCCGAGGCCGGCTCCCGCCGCCGTTTCCGCCGTCCAGCCGGCGGCAGGGAAGGCCTCGTTCTTCTTTCCGGTGGCGGTCCCGCTCGCCGAGGTGGGGCGGATCGTCGAGGCGTCGGTGCCCCCGCGGATGA
>DASWQX010000299.1:0-1686 GCA_036403495.1 Thermoanaerobaculia bacterium | reverse complement strand
GCCCCCTGGTAGCCGCGGCCGCCCACGGCCCGCATCAGCGGGTCCGGGACGAGGGCGAAGAGGGCGATCACCGGCGCCACGCAGAGCGCCAGCATCCCCAGCGTCTTGGCCAGGACGGGCCGCGAGCGTCCGCTCCGCGCGGCCTCGGCGGAATGGGGGAAGGCCGCCTTGGTGACCGCCGCGGTGCCGAGGAGGATCGACTTGCCGAGGAACGAGGCCACGGCGTACCCTCCCGCCACCGCGTCCGGGAAGAAGGCGCGGGCGAGCAGGACGTCCAGGCTATAGAAACCCATCACAGTCGCCGTCACCACGAACACCGGCAGGCTGTAGCGGTAGATGTCCGGCGCGACGGCCGGGGCCGGGGGGGTGCGGTAGACGTCGCGCAGGGGGAGGTAGGAGAGGGCGAAGGCGGCGCAGAGGCTGAGGCCGATCCCCGCCACCGCGCCGTACTCCCGAGTACCCGCCCAGACCAGCCCGATGCCGATCGCGAGCTTCGCCAGCACCTCCCAGATCATGTTCATCCCCAGGCCGCCAAAGCGCTTCCACCCCTGGAGCGCGCCGCGGTGCACCGGCAGCAGGCCGACCCCGACGAGGGAGAGGGCGAACAGGGCCATGAGGGGAAAGGGGATGCGCAGCCAGCGCCCCAGCGGCACCGAGGCCGCGAGGTAGAGGGCCGCCAGCGCCAGCGTCGCCGCGCCCCCCTTGCGCAGGCCGCGGCGGAGGAGGTCGTGCAGCCGCGCCGGGTCGGGCTCGTGCGCGGTGTAGCGGGCGAGCACCGTCTGCACCGACTCGGCGAAGACGTTCAGCACGTAGAGGATGGCGAGCAGCGCCGCGATCACCCCGTAGCCGGCGGGGCCGAGGAGCCGCGCCATGGCGATGTGGAAGGCGAAGTGGAGGGCGCTCGCCAGGTTGAGCGTCACCAGCAGCAGGGCGCTGCCGCCGAGCAGCCCCGACGGCGCGAAACGGCCGGATTTCCGGGATTTCAACGCTGCGCCGGAGCCGCCGCCGGCCGCCAGGAGTAGAGCTGCAGGCCGTAGCCGCGCCCGCCGCCGCCGTTGGGGATCGAGGGGATGCGCACCCGCACCTCCTGGCCGGTGAGGGCGAAGCGCCGGCTGGTCCGGAACAGGCGGTTGAGGCGCCGGCCGGTGTCCTCCACCGGCACCGGAATGCCGCCGGGATCGAGCCGCAGCACCTCCACGTCGTTCTCCTCCGAGCCGCGGGGGACCCAGACGACCAGCGACACCGTCTCCCCCGGCTTCGTGGGCTCCTCGGGCAGGCGGGCCACCAGGAAGGGCGGGTCGTCCTCCGGCCGCCGCACGTCGAGGTCGATCGGATCGTCGATCAGCTCCCAGGGGTGGCGCAGGACCACCAGCGGCTCGCCGCGGCGGCGAAACCACTGATCGTCGACCATCTCGACCTGCCCCCTGGCGCTGTGGGCGAGGCGGGCGCGGTAGAACGCGCCGTCCGGCCCTTCCAGCCGGCTCTGCGGGAAGATCTCGACGTCCGCCCGGTCGAGCAGGGCGGGGGGGAGCGCGCTCAGCTTCGGCACCCGCGTCACCAGCGGCCGCCGGGGCTTGCCGCCGACGTCGAAGCCCCCCAGCGACTCCTCATAGACCACCTGGCGCAGGCCGACCGGATCCAGCTCCTTGATCACCGCCGCGTTGGTCAGCGCGAACGTGGTGGGGA
>DASWQX010000298.1:0-8284 GCA_036403495.1 Thermoanaerobaculia bacterium | reverse complement strand
GCGCGTCGCCAAGCGCCTGCACGGCGGCTTCGGCCACGAGTTCGTGGGTCGCGACGACGGCCTGCTGGGCCTCCAGAAGGTCTACGGCCTGCAATTCGGCTCGGTGGACCACCTCCAGCAGGCCATCCAATACCAGGCGGCGAAGCAGAGGACGATCGACGCCCTCGACGTCTACTCCACGGACGGCCGGCTGATCCTCTACAACCTGAAAGTGCTGCGCGACGACCGCCACTTCTTCCCCCCCTACGAGGCGGCGGCGCTGGTGCGCGGCGAGACCCTGAAGAAGCACCCCGAGGTCGGCGCCGTCTTAGGCCTGCTCGCCGGCTCGCTCAGCGAGGACGCCATGCGGGCCTTCAACCTCCGGCTCCAGGAGGGGCATGAGAGCGAGGTCGTGGTGGCCCGGGACGCCCTGCGCGCGGTCGGCCTGGTGGTCAAACCGGGGGCCGCGCTGGAGCATCGCGCGAGAAAGCCGGGCTTCCTCGCCTACCTCTGGAGCGTCCGCAAGGACCTCGGCCGGCTGACCCTCCAGCACCTGGGCCTCTCGGCGGCGGCGCTGCTGCTGGGCGCGCTGGTCGCCATCCCCCTCGGGCTTTGGCTGGAGCGCCACCGGCGCTGGGCGGAGACGGTGATCCGCGTCCTCGGCCTCCTCCAGACCGTCCCCAGCCTCGCCCTGCTGGCCTTCATGATCCCGCTGCTGGGCGTGGGAGCCCTCCCCGCCATCGTGGCGCTCTGGCTCTACTCGCTCTTCCCCATCGTGAGGAACACCTACTCCGGCGTGCGGGATGCCGATCCGAAAGCCGTCGAAGCCGCGACCGCCCTGGGGATGACCCCTGGCCAGATCCTCCGCGAGGTCCGCCTCCCCCTCGCCGCCCCCATCGTCATGGCCGGCCTGCGCACCGCCGCCGTGATCACGGTAGGCACCGCGACCCTGGCCGCCTTCATCGGCGCCGGAGGCCTGGGTGAGCCGATCGTCACCGGCCTCCAACTCGCCGATAGCGCGATGATCCTCTCAGGGGCGATCCCCGCGGCGCTGCTGGCGCTGGTGGTGGATGGGGCGCTGGGGGTGGCCGAAAAGTCGCTACGGCCGGCGGGGCTGGAGCGCATCCCGTAGGGCTCGGATCAGCCCGCCGCCAGAGTTCCCGCCACAGCCTCCCCGCCAGCGGGAGGCAGCCCCGCCGAGGAAAGGCTGAGGATCTTCGCCTCAATCTCCTCCCTGTCCTGCGCGTCCGGCTTCAATCTCAGATAAGTGCGCAGATCTTCCGCGGCTTCCAGCGATCGATCCTGACTCTCAAGGAGAAAAGCCCGGTTGCCACGTAGATCGGGATCCTCCGGCAAGATCGCGATCGCCCGGTTCAGGTCGGTCAGGGCGGCCTCGGCCTGACCGGCGTCGAAGTACAGGCAGGCGCGGTTGCCAAGCACCATCGGCTGATCCGGATCAAGCTCCAGAGCCGTCGAGTAATCCGCGATGGCCTCCTCGGCCTGTCCGAGGCTCTCATACGCCTGGGCCCGGCCCACTCGGGGCAACAGCTTGTCCGGATCGAGATCGAGGGCGCGTGAATAGGCGTCCAGGGCCGCCGGCAGGTCGCCGGCGCGCTTAAAGGCCTGCCCCATATTCGTCCAGACCTCCTGGTAGGGCGCGCTGAGCCGGATCGCTTCCCGATAGTCCGCGACGGCGTCGCCATAGCGTTCCATCATCAGAAAGATATTTCCCCGCTCGTTGTAATACTCGGAGTAGTTCGGGTCGAATTCGATGGCGGCGCTGTAATACCGGACCGCCTCCTCGTGCATGTGGAGCGCGTAATAAACCTGGCCGATGTTGTAGAGAAGGACCGAGCGGTGCAGGCGGTGCTCTTCTTCCGGAAGGTTATCGCGCAGGAGCTCAAAACCGTTGCGGCAGAGCTCTACCGCCTCCTGGGGCCTGCCCTGGCGGTGCCGGATAAAGGCGAGGCCGTTCAAAGTGAAAACACGCAGGATGAGCTTCTGCTCCTCCGGAAGTCCCGATTCCTCAATGACCTTGAGCCCGCACTCGATGTACTCTTCGGCCTTGCCGTAGTCGGGCTTCTTCATGAAACGCGAGTGGATCATCGCCAACGCGTAGAAGATCCTCAGACGGTCTGCCGGATCGTCCACCTTGCCGATCGCTTCGCGCTGGATGAGATCCAGGGCCTTCTCGGGCTCCCCGATCGCCAGGTAATCGTCACAGATGGTTCCTACCATGTCCCAGCGGCGGAAGAACTCATTGGCGGCCAGGATCTCCTCCAGATGCGCGAGAACCGTCTGCGCGAAGTGGAGAGCCGCCTGGTAATAGCCATAGTGGTGACAATAAGCGAAGGCATAGCCCTGCCACATCAGGGCTTTCTCGGGATGGCCGCTACGCAGCCAGAGATGAATCACCTCGAACAGGCGTTCCTCCCGCTCCACCTTGTCGGCCTTCAGGTATGCCTCCAGACTCGCTGCGGCGGCGGCCACGTCCTCCGCGGATTCCGCGGGAGGTTCCGCGATCTCCGAAGCCGAAAGGTCCGGACGGACGAGAACCCGTTCGAAGCCGCCGCGGAAAGAATCCGCCTCGCCAGCAACCGACTCCGCGGAGAGGATCAGGGTCAGATGCAACGCTGCTCCACGACGCCGCATCAGCTCGCGAAAGAAAAATTGCGCGAGCTCACCGGCTCTTGGGTACTCATCGCATGCGATCACCCACGACGGACTCCCCGTGAGCTCGTGCCAGGACGCCAGAAAATCGACCATTCCCTGCACGATCCGATAGGCCCGATCCCGCGGATAGTTCCTCACCTTCTCCCCGCTCTCCGCGGTGTCGGTCAGGGTCCGGTTCGACACGGTCAGCGAGCGCCGCAGTGTCGGCAGGACGAGGGACAGCTCGGCCGCATGCTTCTGCAGCAGCTCGGGAGCCTCGGTTTCCGCTCTCGCGGCGATCGCCCGCACGAGATCCCGCATTCCGGTCCAGACGCCTCCCGAGTCGAGATCACAGGACAGGCCCCAGGCCTCGGCACCGGTCTCCCGGGCGCGCTGGATCCAGCTCTCGAGGTACCACACCCTGGCGGAGTTGCCGGGCGCCTCCAGGAGAATCAAGCGACCGGCTGGAGCGACTTCGTAGTCAGGAAGAGCGACGCGAGAGATCATTTTTGAACCTCCTTGAGCGCAGCAGGCTACGGACCCACATCCAGAGCCCAGTCATGGTGAAGAGGAAGGCGATCGTGCTGATGACCAGGGAATCCGCCAGGACCGCCGGCTTCACACTCCCGATTTCGGCGAGATGGGACCAGATGGCCCTGATGTATTGCAGGCAGAGCGGCAGTGTCACCGTAAAGAGGAGAAAGAAAGCCAGGAGGCGTCCGCCAAGCCAGAGCACGGAGTAGCACTTGATCGCCCGCATCTCACGGCGAGGGATGTGCGCCTGATCGACTGTGGATACCCGGCCGAACCAGTGGCCGACCTTCTTCCACAAAAAACCTTCCGTGTCCTTCAACAGGTTTTTACAGTCTAAAAGCGCCGCGTATACGTAGTAAAAATCTGTCCTGACGAAAAAGCAGCACTGCCAGGCGATGCGCAGGATATAGATGAACAGTCCGGCATTCACCAATTGCCGCGCCCACTCGCCGGCGGGGATCCAACTCCGTGCCATGGCGAAGAGCACAACTACGAGAAGGGAGGCGGACCCGAGATCCACCAGGGGACCGGCAATCAGGGGCAGGTAACGCTGCGCCTTGGGGAGCGCCCAGACGCCTGTCATGTCGGTCTCGGCGACCAGGATCCACAATCGATGCCCCACGCCCAACCGGCATGAAATGCCCCGCGCCCGCGCCGCCACCAGATGAGCCATTTCGTGCAGAAAAGTGGTCACCAGTCCCATCGCGGAGATGAGCAGCAACATGGTCGTGATGTGCGTCTCGCGGTACAGTGCCTGGCGCCCCGGCAAAAGCGAGGGATCGCTGACGACGAGAGCTCCCGCCAGCACGACCAGCGCCGCGGCCGCGAGCAGGGATGGCCCACTGAAAATCGCGCGCGCCAACCCCATAGGAAAGCCGGCGAAGTGAAATCGCATTGGGCTCGACAAGGGTCGGCCGTCGCCGCCGGGCTCGGCCGCTTCCTGGTCGGCCGGCGAGACGAAACCCTTTTCCGCCAGATAGCTCAGCAGATCCTCGATATCAGGGTTCTCAGCATATTTGACTAGATAGGACTCCCGCGCCTCCGCGACCGTTTTCCCGGCGGATAGCAGATCCAGGATCTCGACGGCCTCGGCTGGAAGCGCTAGGAAAATTCCTCTATCAGGATGTCCAATGACAATTTCCTGGGTATCCTGCTGTCGCGTAAACGGATGTACGCGAACGATCGAGCTCGGTTGAAATCCACTCATTGTTTACGTTCCCAACCAGACGGGCGCTTACAAAGAGGGGCCGCCCTCGGCGAGCGGCCCCAGCAAGGTTGATTACCAGGGCCAGCAGGACAGGGGGCAGGTCCAGCAATCCCCGTACAGAGCAGCGGTGGTCTTGACGGTTTCCACGTCGCGGATCACGAACTTCTTCATGGTCTGTCTCCTTTGGACAAAGGTTACCCATCTCCGTGCACAAGCACGGCTTAAACGCTACAGACATAAAATTGCTGAACTGACCGGCGGCTCGTAGAATGGGAGAAGACCCTCTAAAAGTCAACACCTAATTCGCCTAAAGGGCTAAATTAGGTCGAGAGTCGCGGCGTCACCCACGGAACGTCCCCACCCATCCCGCACTCCCCCGCAGCAGCTCCAGCCCCCGCTCCAGCAGCGCCTGGTTCTCCGGCCGCACCAGCCAGGTGCTCCGCCCCGAGGGGTGCGGCAGCGGGATGACGTCGAAGCTCACGTCGCCGCGCGAGACCGGGAATGCCCTCCCCACCCGCTCGTGGAGCGGGGCGGCCTCGGGAAGGAAGAGCTTGATGGCGAGCTGGCCGACGGCGATCACGGTGGCCGGGCGGATCAGGCGGAGCTCCTCTCCGAGGTAGGGCGCGCAGTTGGCGATCTCCTGCGGACTGGGCACGCGGTCGCCCCCCTGCGGCGCGCGGCCAGGAAAACAGCGGATCACCGCGCAGATCCAGACCCGCCGCCGGAACTCCTCCTCCGGCACGCCGAGGCGCTGGAACCAGGCGAAGAGCCGCGATCCGGCCGTGTAGGCGAACGGCCGCTGGAGGACCACCTCCTTCGGCCCGGGCGCCTGCCCGACCAGCATCAGACGCGGCCAGACCTCGGGACGCGCGGCGACCGGAGGCGGCTCGACCGTGGGACAGATTCGGCACCCGCGCACCTGGGCGAGGTGACGGTCCAGGGCTTCCCAGTCTGCTTTCAGATCCGCCACGGGCGCTCGGCAAGGCAGTCGAGGACGGCGTCCACCACGCGCGGGTCGAACTGGCGGCCGCGCTCGTGGCGGAGCACGGCCGCGGCCTCGTCCTGCGGCACGGCCTCGCGATACGGGCGGGTGGTGGTCATGGCGTCGTAGGCGTCCACCACCGCGATGATGCGGGCGCCGAGCGGGATCTCCTCGCCGGCCAGGCCGCGCGGATAGCCGGGGTGCTGGCCGTCGAGCTCGCCGTCGAAGCGCTCCTGGTGGTGGAGGACGAGGGGGGCCGCGCCGCGCAGCAGCTCCAGCCGCTCCAGCATCCTCGCGCCGATCTCCGGGTGCCGGCGCATCAAGTCGGTCTCCACGGGGTCGAGCGGCCCCTCCTTGCCGAGCACCGATTCGGGCACACCCAGCTTGCCGACGTCGTGGAGGAGGCTCGCGTAGTGGAGCGTTTCGAGCTCGCGGCCGCGCAGCCCGAGCTTCTCGCCCGCCGCCACGGCGTATTCGCTCACCCGCCGCAGGTGGCCGCCGGTATAGGCGTCCTTGGCCTCGATGGCCTGGATCAGCGCGTCGGAGACGCGGACGAGGTCGCGCCCCAGCAGCCGGTTCGATTCGATCAGCTCCTCGCGCAGCCGCACCTCGCGCTGGCGCGACCAACCCACGAGCGCTCCCGCCACCGAGAGAATCAGCAGGTCGGCCCGCCCGGCCCACACTTCATGGCTGGCCTCCGGGGCTCCGAAGCGGAGCACCAGCGCGGCGAGACCGAGCAGATGGCAGAGGCCGCTCCCCGAGGCCGCCAGGACACCCCCCTTCAGGCCGTAATGGAGCGCGGCCCAGAGGATCGGCAGCAGGTAGACGAGCGTCGTCCACTCGTTGCCGCTCGGCAGCACCCACGCCAGCCCCAGCCCCACCACCGCCGCCGCCAGCACCAGGGCAGAGCCCAGCAGCAGATCCCGCGGCCCGTTCCGCCCCTCGGCCGCCGGAGCGGGAAAGAGGATCACCGTCTCCTCGCCCACGCCCTGAACGCTGCCGTCGCGCCGGGCGTCCTCCCCCCGGCGCTCGTCGGGCAGGGGCACCATCCAGCGCCGGCCGTAGCGGTCGAAGAGGAGGAGGATCGGCGGCGCGAGGAACGTGGCGCTGATCAGCGATCCGGTCCCCCAAGTCCAGATCCAGAGGGCCGGCGAGCCGCCCGGCGGCGGACCGGAGGCGCCGGAGGCGGCCAGCGTCAGCGCCGAGCCGGCGAGCCCCCCCGCGAAGGCGGCGGCCAGGGTCCAGAGGAAGGAACGCAGGTTCGGCAGGCCGCGGCCGAGCTTGGGGACGTAGCGGAAGACCGCCCAGCCGGCGACTCCGGTGAGGGCGAAGGAGAGCGCGAGAATGAGAGCTTCGGAAGGGCTGCCGTGGGTGATCCAGACCGCCGCGAGCTGGCCGGCGGCGGCGGCGGCGATGCCAAGCCCGCCGAAGAGAATGCCGGCGGTGAGCGAGACGGCGGGAGTGACGGGGAAGACGAGGCCGCCGCTCCATTCATGGATCAGCACCCCGCAGAGCCCCGCGACGAGCGGCAGGGCGATGCGGAACCCATTCCCCCGCCGGAGCCAGTCCACGATCCGGCTCGAGCGGTGGTAGGCGAAAGCCGCCCCATGGGAGGAGGCGGCTCGCGGCTCCGGATTGACGACGCTCATCCCGGCTGGAGGAACCCTCCTCTTCTCCGTTGAACGATGACGATCGGAGGGTCGGCGCGGACTAGGGAGAGGTCCCCTTGAGCGGGGCCCCCACCACCAGATCCTCGTCGGCCTTCACGATCGCCTCCGGCAGCACCTCGACGGCGGGCTGCCACCAGGGCGCGCCCTCCTCGAACGCGTCCCCCTCGTGGCTGCAAGGGGACGCGATGTGGTCGCGGCCGTATACCGCCTTGCCGCGATGGCGCATGCGGTGCAGCGGATAGATGCTGCCGCAGACCAGGCAGAACCGGCCGATCGTACGCCCCTGCCGCTCCTCGGGGAGCTGGCTCTGCGGGGCCGCGTGCGGGAATCGATACATTTTGACTTGACCTCAGCGGGCCGCGATCAGCTCTGCCCGCGAAAAGAAGAAGGAGAGCTCGATGGCGGCGTTCTCCGGCGAATCGCTGCCGTGAATGGCATTGCGCTCGATGGAGGTGCCGAACAGCTTGCGGACGGTGCCTTCCTCGGCCTTTGCCACGTCCGTCGCGCCCATCGTCTTGCGCAGGTGGACGACCGCGTCCTCGCGCTCCAGCGCCACCGGGACCACCGGACCGCTGGTCATGAACTCCACCAGGCTGCCGTAGAACGGCCGCTCCTTGTGCACTTCGTAGAAGGCCTCCGCCTGGGCTTTCGTCAGCCGCAGCATCCTGAGGCCACGGACGGTGAAACCCTCCTGCTCCAGGTGAGCAAGAACTTTGCCCGCATTGCCGGCTTCGACGGTGTCCGGCTTGAGAATCGCCAACGTCATCTGCATGAGATCGTACTCCCTCTCGTTCGATATCGTCGGGCCGGCTCCGGGCCGGCCGTGACAGGTTGAACTCTACATCAGCTCGGTCTTACATCACCTCGACATCCCCCTCCGCCCCCTCGACCCGGAACACCGTCCCCACCACCTCCACCACTCCGCCGGGACCCAGCAGCAGGGCCGATTCGGCGGGGATCCCGAATCCGTACCGCACGCCCTCCCCCACCAGCATCTTGCGCAGCCGCCGGTCGTGGGCGGGATCGAAGTTCGGCTCCACCACGCCGTCCGGCAACCAGCCGAAGCCGGGGATCAGATCGCCCTTGAAGATGCTGCGGGCGAGCTTCCCGGCGCACTGGGCGGCGGCGGCGATCGCCACCACCACTCCGCCCTCCGCCAGCTTCCGCGCCAGCGCCTCGGCGGCCGGCGACCCTTGAATCGCCTCCAGCAGATGGTCCGTCACGCCGCCGCCGATATAGACGGCAGCGACGTCCCGGATG
>DASWQX010000297.1:0-5087 GCA_036403495.1 Thermoanaerobaculia bacterium | reverse complement strand
CGGAAGGGGCGCTGATCGGGGAGGGGGCCGGTGCGCCACTCGGGGAGGACCGCCAGGGCCAGGGCGGCGCCGAGGGCGAGCGCCAGCAGCCCTGCGCCGACCGCGAGCAGGAGGTGGTTCCGGGACGAGCGCGGGAGCATCCCAGCCGTCACCGGTCCGCCTCCGCGCGCCGCTTCAGCACCACGAACGTGGTGTCGTCCATCGGCAGGGCGCTCCGCAGGTGGTGCCGCCAGTCGGCGAGCAGCGTCTCCAGGATGCGGTCGGCCGGCTGGGCGCCGGCGTCGCCGAGCAGCTCGCGCAGGCGGTCGTAGCCGTAGACCCGGCCGGCGCCGTCAGTGGCCTCGAACAGGCCGTCCGAGCAGAACACGAGGGCGGCGCCGGGGGGAAGATGGACCGGCCGGTCGACGTAGGTCTGCGGGGGGCCGAGCCCGAGCGGCATGGAGGACGGGGTGATCGCGAGCTCGGTGACCGCGCCGCCGGCGACCAGGAGCGGGTAGGGGTGGCCGGCATTGGCGAGCAGCGCCTCGCCGCTCTCCGGGCGGAGCCGCAGCAGGGCGAGGCTGGTGAAGTTGCGGGTGAAGCCGGCAGCCCGCAGCACGCGGTCGGCCCGTTGCAGCACCTCGGCGGGGGTCCGCTGGCGGCCGATCAGGCTGGCGAGCGCCGCCTTGGTCATCGCCTGTGCAATTGCGCAGGAGTAGCCATGGCCGGCGACGTCGCCGGCGGCAATCCAGACGAACCCCTCGCCGTCGCTCAGCACGTCGTAGAGGTCGCCGCCGGCCTCGTTGGCGATCACCGAGTGGGCCGCCAGCTCGTAGCCGGCGAGGGCGGGGAGGGTGCGCGGCAGCAGCCCGCGCTGCATCTTCGCCAGCAGCTCCATCTCGTTGCGGAAGCGGCGCTCCTCCTCCAGGCGGCGGACGAAGACGGGGGGCGCCAGCCGCTGCACCTCGGCGCGGGCCGAGCGCGACAGCCCCAGCATCCCGAGCAGCGGCGCCGCCGCCGAGAGGCCGGTCGCGACGGCGAAGCTGCCGGGCATCCAGTCGAGGAAGCGGGAGGCGAAGACGGCGGCGGGGAGGAGGAAGGAGAGCAGCGAGGCGGCCAGCAGCGCCGTCAGTCCGTGACGCCGGCAGATCCAGACCAGCAGTCCGGCGAAGAGGATGTTGGCGGCCAGCCCGGCCGTCAGGGCCGGCTCGATGGCGACGGGGCGCAGGAAGAGGCCGGCGGCGAGCGCCGCCGCCGCGGGAGCCCAGCGGACCGGCAGCAGCCGCATGGCGAGCGCGAGGGCCAGGGCCACGCCGCCGGCGAGCCAGATCCCCGCCGCGACCGGGCTGTGGAGGGGCTGGAAGAGGGGGAGGGGGACACTGAAACGCTCGGGCCAGGTGCCGGGGAGGGCTTCCGCCCCCGCGAGCAGGGCGAGGCGGAGGCCGCCGAGGGCGGCGCCGGCGCCGAAGCCGATCACCAGCGCCCGGCCGCCGCGCGGACCGATCCGCCCGGCGCGCAGGGCGTCCAGGCTGGTGGTGAAGTCCACCGCCGTCGAGCGGAGCAGCGACTCGGCGCACGACCAGAGGAGGAAGATCCGCACGGTCCAGAGGAGTGTCGCCGCCAGGCTGAACGGCCAGAAGCCCGCCACCGGGAGCCAGGGGAGCAGGGAGAAGGCGGCCGCGACGGCGAGGACGGCGGCGTTGACGACGCCGATCCGGGACTGCATGGCGAGCACCACGAAGAGGATCGCCAGGGCGAGGAACGCCGGCACGGCGTACCAGAAGTCGGTGATCATCCGGAGCATCGCGGCCTCCGCCGCCGCCGTATGCCGCGCCGTCACCGCGCCCGGCCGGCGCTCCAGCGTCCCGCTCTGCCCGAAGGCCGTGCCGAGCAGGAACTGCGGCCGCCGCCCGCCGTGCAGGGGGTAGATCCCCCGCGCCATGGTGGCGACCGTCTCCCATTGCCCGGTGCCGAGGGTCTCGCCGGGGGCGAGGAGTTGGGCGGCCAGCGGCTCGATCCGCGGGCGTGCGGCGCCGAAGAAGATCCCGGGCGACAGGAGGATTTGGAAGTCGTCGCTCCACCAGTAGAGCGACTCGGGCTGCCCGTCGAGCGCGAATGTGGCTTCCAGAGCGGCGGTGCCGATCGGCTCCGAGGCCTGGACCCCGGTGAACGCCGCGACGCAGACCGCGGAGTGGGTGGCCTGGAGCCACTCGCCGCCGCCGTTGCCCAGCGCGCGGTAGGGCTCGAGCTGCTGGGGGCTCCGGGTGAGCAGGTAGAGCCGCGGCTCGGCGGCCGCGAGGGAGAGCCCGGCCCGCGCCGCCATCTCCCGCACGCGCTCCCGGTAGGCCTCCGCGCGGAGGGGGCGGCCGGTCCGCCACTCCGGAAGGAAGGCCTCAGCCAGCACCACCCCCGCCGCCAGCGCGGCGAGCCCGAGGGCGGACGCGAGCAGGAGGTTCCGGCGGGTGTGGACGCTGGCGGTCATCTCGTCCTTCTCTGTACGCGGGTCTTCCGGGAGGGTTTTGGGATGCCGGAGCTATCCTAACGCCATTCCAGCGACCCGGCGGGCCTCACAGCAGCGGCGACAGCCAGCGCGCCATGCGGTCGCCGAGCTTCTTCATCCAGGAGCGCCGGCGCCAATCGGCGGGGCTGATCTCCAGGGCGTTCTCGAGGTCGGTCAGGAAGGCCTTCTCCATCACCGCCGCCGTGGGCGCGTCGAGCATCAGCAGGTCGCACTCGGCGTTGAAGAGGAACGAGCGGAAGTCGAGGTTGGTCGAGCCCACCATCGAGACGCGTCCGTCGGCCACCAGCGTCTTGGCGTGGAGGATGGCCGGCTGGTACTCGAAGATCCGCACCCCCTGCTCCAGCAGCGCGCCGAAGTGGCCGTGGCCGGCGCGGCGGGCGAGGGGGACGTCGGACTTGCCCGGCAGCAGGAGGCGGACGTCCACCCCCTGCGCGGCCGCCTCGCCCAGCACCTTGATCGCCCGGTGGCCGGGGGCGAAATAGGCATTGGTGATCCAGAGAGTGCGCTTGGAGGCCGCCGCCACGGCGGCCATCACCGCCGCGGATTCCGCCTGCCCGCGCTTCGGCCGCGAGTCGAGGACGAGCGTCCGCACCCCTGGCGCCTCGGCCGCCTCGGCCGGCAGCGGATCGATCTCGAAGGCGTCGCCACCGGCGTGGATCCACCCCTCGGAGAAGACCACCGCTATCTCCCAGGCGGCGGGGCCCGCGACCCGCACGTGGGTGTCCCGCCAGGTCTCCCCGGGTTTCGGCCGCCGGCGCCAGGAGCCGTACTCCTCGCCGATGTTCATGCCGCCGGTGAAGGCCACCTCGCGGTCGACGACCAGGATCTTGCGATGGTCGCGGAAGGGCTGGTACCAGAGGCTCTTGAACAGGGGATGGAAAAGGAAGACCTCGATGCCGCAGCTCGCCATCTCGGCCCAGAACCCGGCGCTGGTCTCGTAGGAACCGACGGCGTCGGCGAGCACCCGCACCTTGATCCCCCGCTTGGCGGCGGCCTCGATCTCGGCGAGGAACAGGCGGCCGGTCGAGTCATCCTTGAAAATGTAAGATTCGAGCAGGACCTCGCGCCGGGCCGCCCGCACCGCGTCGCGCATGGCGCCGAACGCGGAGCGCCCCTCGAAGTAGACCGTCACCTCGTTGCCGCCGAGGAAGGGCGCGCCGTCTATGCGCCGCAGCAGGAGCTCGAACCCGGGATCCTCGATCCCTTCCGGCAGCGCCTCCGCGATCCGCTCCACCTGGCCGATCTGAAGCTCCGGGGGGAGCTTCCGGCCGAGGGCCGGACGGACGACGGGCTTGAACAGTCGGAAACGGTGCCGGCGATGCCGCTTCATCGCCGGGCCTTCACCCCGGCCACGCGCGCTGCTGCGCAGCCGTGGCCTGCCAGTGGGCCAGGATCTCCACCATCGAGTCCCCGCCGAGCTTCTCCAGCAGGGCGTCGGCCAGCACCAGGGCGACCATCGACTCGGCGATGACGCCGGCGGCGGGGAGCGCGGTGACGTCGCTCCGCTCGTACTGCGAGGTGCGCGCCTCCAGGGTGTCGAGGTCGACGCTCGGCAGCCCTTTGCGCAGGGTGGCGATCGGCTTTTTGTAGGCGGTGATGACCACGTCCTCGCCGTTAGTGACCCCCCCTTCGAGGCCGCCGGCGCGGTTGGTGGGGCGGTGCCACCGCCCGTCCGCCGTGCGCTCGATGGCGTCGTGGGCGGCGCTGCCGAACCCTTGCGAGGCGGCGACGCCGGCGCCGATCTCCACCGCCTTGACGGCGTGGATCGAGAGGATCGCCTGGGCCAGGCGGCCGTCGAGCTTCTCGTCCCACTGCACGTGCGAGCCGAGCCCCGGGGGGACGCCGCGGGCGATCACCGTCACCGCCCCGCCGAGCGTGTCCCCCTCCTCCTTGGCCCGCTCGACGAGGCGGACCATCTCGGGCTCCAGCGCGCGGTCGATGGCCCGCAGCGGCGAGGTCTCGTCGACGCGGAGGAGGTCTTCCCAGGCGGGGACCGGGGCGTCGGCGCCGAGCGGTCCCAGGGAGCGGACGCCGCTCTTGATATCGATCCCGAATTCGGCCAGCAGCATGCGGGCGAAGGCGCCGGCGGCGACCCGCGCGGTGGTCTCGCGGGCGGAGGCGCGTTCGAGGATGTCGCGCAGGTCGCGCCGCTGGTACTTGATCCCTCCGGCGAGATCGGTGTGCCCGGGCCGCGGCGACTTGAGGCGCCGGGTCTCCACCATGTGAGGGTCGACCTCGCGAGGCCCCATGATCGTCTCCCAGCTCACGTAGTCGCGGTTCTCGATCCAGAGGACCAAGGGAGAGCCGAGGGTCTCGCCGCCGCGCACGCCGCCGCGGACCTCGGCGCTGTCCTTCTCGATCTGCATGCGGCGGCCGCGGCCGAAGCCGTGCTGGCGCCGGGCGAGGTCGCGGGCCAGGAGGTCGAAGTCCACCCGCAGTCCGGCGGGCAGTCCGGTCAGAATCGCGGTGAGGCCGGGGCCGTGGCTCTCACCGCCGGTGGTCAGATGGAGCCGGCGCATGGCGCGTAGGATAACAGGTGGATCGAGGGCCGGAGCCGCGATAGACTCTCGCGCCTCATGAGCCGTCA
>DASWQX010000296.1:0-9281 GCA_036403495.1 Thermoanaerobaculia bacterium | reverse complement strand
GCGCCGCCGAAGTGGTCGTCTCCTTCAGCTTCCCGCCCAACCACGGCACCCTCGTGCCGCTGGCCGGAGACTGGAACGGCGACGGCTGGGATTCCCTCGGCGTGATGGAGAACGGCGGCGTGACCCGCCTGCGCAATCTCCTCAACGACGGGACGATCGACTACCAGTACAACTTCGGCAATCCGCTCGGCGTCGCCGGCGACTGGGACGGCTAATAGCACCTCTCCGGTGCGGGCGCCCGACGGCGCCCGCACCTCCCGCCGTCACGGTTCCGTCCCATCTCCTAAAAAATTAGTTGACATCCCGCGGGCGCCCCGCTACCATCCTAATTCGTTAGGAGATCACCGATGCCCCGCAAGACCTCAGATCCGTTGACCCCGCTGGAGCTGGAGATCATGAAGGTGCTCTGGGAGACCGGGCCCGCCGCCACGCAGACCGTGCAGGAGCGGCTCGCTCCCGGGCGCGCGCTCGCCTACAACACCGTGCAGACGATGCTCAACGTGCTCCATAGGAAGGAGAAGGTCCGCCGCGAGCTCGTGGGCCGCGCCTACCTCTACGAGCCGGTGGTGAGCCGTTCGCAGGCGGCCCGCCAGGCGCTGGGGGACCTGGTGAGCCGGATGTTCGAGGGCTCGGCCGAGAGCCTGGTCCTGAGTCTGGTCGAGAGCCGCCAACTCACCCCGGAGAAGCTGGCCGAGCTCTCGGCGCTGGTCGACAGGAGCGAGGAGGAAGGCCATGGCAACGATTGACTGGAAGATCCTCGTCTTCGTCCTCAATGCCCTCTGGCAGGTCCCCCTCGCGATCGCCGTCGGGCTCCTGGGGGATCGCCTGCTGCGCCTCTCGCCGGCCCGCCTGCGCCATCTCCTCTGGCTGGCGGTCCTGGCGGTCGCCGTGGCGCTCCCGGTGACGGCCGGTTTTGGGCCGTTCCTCCCCCAGCCCGCCGCGCACGCCACGGCCTTTCCGGCGGCGGCCGCGGCAGGTCCCTCTCCGGAAGCGCTCTGGCGCGCCGTGCTCCCCACGGCAGAGAAGCGGCTCCCGGCCGGCGCCGCCCTGGTGGGAGCGGGACTCTGGTCCCTCGCCCTGCTCGCCTTCGGCCTGCGGCTGGGGCGCGCCTGGCTGCGCGCCCGGCGCCTGGTCCTGGAGGCCCACCCTCTGGAGATCCCGGACGCTCTCGTCCCGCAGGTGGACCGCTGCCGCGCAGCGCTCGGCGTTCCCGCTTCGAAGATGCCGGAGATCCTCGGCTCTCCTGGCCTTCCCGGTCCGGTCACCGTGGGCGCCCGCCGGCCGGTGATCCTCCTGCCTTCCCGCTTCTTCCACAGCGCCTCGCCCGAGGAGGTGGCCTCGGCGCTCGGCCACGAGCTGGCCCACATCCGGCGTCGGGACTACGCCGTCAGCCTGCTCTGCGAGGCGCTGCTCCTTCCCATCGCGTTCCATCCGGCGGCGCGGCTGCTGCGCCGCCGGCTCACGGAGAGCCGGGAGATGGCCTGCGACGAGGCGGTCGTGAACGGCCTCGTCGGGCCAAGGGTCTACGCGCGGTCGCTGCTCTCCCTGGCGGCGGCCGGCGCCGGCCTCCCCCGGCCCTCCACCACCCTGGGCGTCCTCGACGCCCACACTCTGGAGGTACGTATGAAAAGGATTCTGGACAGCCGCTCCCGCCTGGGCTCCAGGCCTGCCCGCGCGGCGCTGGGAGCGGCCCTGCTGCTCCTCGGCGGCATCGCCCTCGCGGCCTCGGAGGTCACCGTCCGGCCGGTCTCCGCGGACGCCCGCGGCGGGGCCCTCGGACCCTTCGTCGGCACCTGGAGCGCCTACTGGACCCCCGAACCCAAGGACGGCGGCAACGGCCAGCCGCTGCCGGCCTTCGACCTGGCGATCCACCCCGACGGCCACATCGTGGCGACCTCGTACAAGTACCTGAAGCCGGGAAGCGCTCCACAGAAGCTGGCCCTCCCGGTGACGGACTACACGGTCGCAGGGAAGACCCTGAGCTACACACTCCACGTCGAGAAGTTCACCTTCCGTGATCAGCCGGCCGCCCCCGCCGAGCTCCGGGAGTCGATGGAGCTCCAGGGAGGGGACGACGCCGTCTGGCGCAGCGTCTCCAACTCCTACTTCGTCGCCCTCAAGAAGCGCGGCCAGTCCGTGCCGCCCCTGCCTCCGCCGACCCCGATGAAACGCCAGCCCTGAGCGGGATCGACCGCTGATTCCGAGCCGCCGGAGAGACGTCTCCGGACGGGAGAGGTGTGCTCACGGCAAAGGACGCAAAGGACTGCAAGGACGGCAAGGACAAAGGATTTCCGGATCTTTTCACTCGCACTTGTCCTTGTCGTCCTTGCTTCCTGGTCTTCGCTCTCCAGAACCTCGGCCGGCATAGAATCCTCTCCATGACCCCCGACCTCGACGCCAGGCGCGTCGCCTTTCGCGGCAGGATCGACGAGGACACCTACATTCGCGCGCAGAACCTCGCCGCTCGGGCATCCGGCCAGACCGGGACGAAGGTCTCCACCCTCTGCCTTGTGGCGGGCGCCTTCTTCCTCCTTCTGGCGCTGGCGGCGTCGGGCGACGGCGCGTTCTCCTGGTTCCTGCTGAGCGCCGGCGCGTTCGGCGCGGCGTGGCTGTTCCGCGACCGGACGCGGGAGCTCTGGCGCCGGGACCCCGTGCACCAGGCCATCCAGTCGGGATGGGCGGACGACGGCGGGCTCGAGTTGCAGAGCCAGGGCGCCGAGAGCCGCATCGCCTGGGACACCTACACCGGCTACGCGCAGGAGGGCGACCTGCTGGTTCTCTTCCAGGGCCCCCTGCGCTTCCTGCCCTTTTCGCGGAACCTGTTCACCGAAGGTCTGGACTGGGATGATTTCCTGGCGCTGGTGGACTCCCGCCTCCACCGCGTGTCCGGCCCTCCCAAGGTGAAGAGCCTCTTCGCCTATAAGGCCTTCTGGATCACGGTCCTGGCCGCCTTTCTCCTCGCGGTAGCGTTCGCTTACTGGAATGGAGTGTGGAACCGATGAGCCAAGTCGAAACCCTCGCCGATCAACTGGAGCGTTCTTTCCAAGGCCCCGCCTGGCACGGTCCGGCGGTGGCCGAGGCGCTCGCCGGCGTGGATGCCGCGGCGGCCGCCGCCCATCCTCTGCCGGACGCGCATTCGATCCTGGAGATCGTGCGTCACCTGACCGTCTGGATCGATGTGCCGCGGCGGCGGATCGACGGCGAGAGGCTGGAGAACCTTTCGAGCGAGCGCGACTGGCCGCCGGTGGGAGAGGTTTCGGCGGAGGCTTGGCGGGCGGCGCTCGCGGGGCTCGAAGCGGCCCACGCCGCGCTGCTGGCCCGCGTCCGCGATCTCACCGAAGCCCAGCTCGAAGGTCCGGTGGCCGGCAGCGATCCCACGGTGCGCGGCATGCTCCTCGGCGTCCTGCAGCACAACACCTACCACGCCGGCCAGATCACGCTGCTGCGCAAGGGGAGGCGGTAAGCGTCGAGATGACTCTGTAAGCATCCGGGAAACGTTGGGGAAGCTTCCGTACGCTGTGGGGAATGTCCCGGCTCCCAGGGAGAACGCTCCTGAAGAGCGGACCCATGACCCAGACCGTTGGGGGAATGTCTCAGGAGCGAGCGGGAATGCGTCAGACGGCGAGGGGAACGTCCCAAACGGCGAGGGAATGTTCCAGATAGCCGTACGAATGTCTCAGACGGTTGGGGGAATGTTCCAAATAGCCATACGAATGTCCCAGATGGTTGGGGGAATGTTCCAGATGGCGGGGAGAATGTTCCAACTCGTTGGGGGAACGTGCCAACCCGTGGAAGAGACGTTCCAACTCGTTGGGGGAGCGTTCCAACTCGAGGAAGAGACGTTCCAACCCGTGGAAGAGACGTTCCCCCAGCTTGTTGAGACATTCCCCTCGCCGGGGGGGACATTCCCCTCGCAGTTGGGACATTCCCCCTTCCTGGGGAGACGTTCCCCTCGGAAGCTGACTCTCTCCCCCGCCGTCTCCGCTCAGCTCACCGACTTCTCCGGCTTTCCCCAGGCTTTGTAGAGCTCTAAGATCCTCTGCCGGGCCTCCGCCGCATGCTTGGCGCCGTCCCCCTTGTCATTCTTAAGGACCGGGTAACTGGCAAGGAGCAGCGGCTCGGCTTCCTGGAAACGGCCTTGCGCGGTTAGGCACGCTCCAAGAACGCTCTCGGCGTCAGCGGTCCGCCAAGTCGGCGGCTGTTGCGCCCGGAAGACTAACAGCGCATCCTTTATCTCGGCCTCAGCTTCGGCGACCTTGCCCTCATTCAGTACCGCTACGGAAAGGTTGCGCAGAAAGATGGCCCGCTTCAGAGAATCGAAGCCGGGATTTTCATCCGCTATCGAGAGCGCTTCCCGGAAGCAGGACTCCGCCTCGTTCATCTTGCGCTCGCCCACCAAAACATAGCCGAGGTTGCTGAGAGCGAAGGCCACCCTCGGATCTGTACTTTCCAAAAGCTTTCGGCGCATCTCCAGAACTTCCCTGTAGTAGGTCTCCGCGCCAGCGAGATTTCCAACGTTCTCCCGCAGGGAGGCCAGGTTCCCGAGAGTCGTCGCCACCTCCGTGTCGGGATTCCCCTCGGCAAGCTGCCGGCGTATCGCCAGCGCTCGAAGGTAGAGCGGCTCGGCCACCGCGTATTGGCCGCGCGTGGCATAGAGCTTGCCGAGACTGTTTAGGCTGGAAGCGATGGCCCTCTGGTCAGGATGAGGAAGAGACCGCTTGATGGCTAGCGATTTCTTCAAGATCGCCTCGGCGGAATCGAGTTCTCCTTTCAAAGCCTGGATCTCTCCCAGATTCGAAAGACCCTTGGCATAGTCGATATTCCGCGTAGCTCCACGCTTTTCTTGAATCGCTACTGCCTCGCGGATCAGGGGCTCGGCTTCCTTCCTTTTTCCCAAGTCATTGAGGACGCCTGCGAGATTGTCGAGGTTCTGGGCCACGATTAGATCTTCGGGCCCACGTATCTTGCGGTTGAGGTCCAATGCTCGTTGCATCAAGGGCTTGGCCTTCTCATAGAGACCGAGGCTCCGATATACCCGGCCCATCGTTTCAAGCAGATCGGCATGCAATTCCGGCTGGGTTCCCAATTCGACGTCGATCTTTTGAACGCCGCGGTCGAGCATCTCCCGGGCGGTAACAGTTTCGCCGTGCGACTCGCTCGGGTTGGGGACCGAGAACAGATCTTCCAGGAAATCGGAGACCGCCTGCGCACGCTGCTGCTCACGCACGGCGCGCTGCCAGAGCACCGTCACCCAGATACTGAAGCCCACGATCAGCAGCAGGATGGCGGCGGCGATTCCGACGCCCGCCTTGTGGCGGCCCACGAACTTGCGCGTCCTGTATCCAACGGTATCCTTGCGGGCCACGACCGGCAGGCCCTGGAGATGGCGGCCGAGGTCGTTGGCCAACTGGTCGACGGAGGTGTAGCGGCGCTGCGGCTCCTTCTGCATCGCCTTCAGCACGATGGTGTCGAGGTCGCCGGCCAGCTTGCGGCGCAGGAGGCGCTCGTCGCCGTCGCGCACGCGGCTGACCGATTCCGGGGTCACCGCGGCGACCGAGCCGTCCGACCGCTGGATCTCCTCCACGCGGCCGACGATGCTGCTCGGCCGGACTGGATCGATCTCGCAGATCGCCCGCGCGAGGCTGTTCGGATCGCGCGGCGCGGCGCGGTAGGGGCGGTGGCCGGTGAGCAGCACGTAGAGCAGCACGCCCAGCGAGTAGACATCGCTGGCGGTAGTGATCGTCTCCCCCCGCACCTGCTCGGGGCTGGCGTACTCGGGGGTCATCGGCCGCAGGTCGGCGCGGGTGAGGGCGTACAGATCCTGATCGGGATCGAGGAGCTTGGCGATGCCGAAGTCGAGCAGCTTGGGGACGCCGTCCGCGGTCACCAGGATGTTGCCGGGCTTGAGGTCGCGATGGACGATCAGGTTCTGATGCGCGAAGTGGACGGCCGCGCAGACCTGCCGGAAGAGCTCCAGGCGCGCGCGCACCGGCAGCTCGCGGCCGTCGCAATATTCGTCGATCGGCTGCCCCTCGACGTACTCCATGACGAAGTACGGACGGCCGTCCTCGGTAGTGCCGCCGTCGAAGAGCTTGGCGATGTTCAGATGGTCGAGGTGGGCGAGGATCTGGCGCTCGGAGCGGAAGCGGCGGACGATCTCTTCGGTGTCCATGCCGCGGCGGACGAGCTTGATCGCCACCCGCTGCTCGAACTCGCGGTCGGCCCGCTCCGCCAGGTAGACGGCGCCCATGCCGCCGCGGCCGATCTCGCGCCCGATTCGGTAGGCGCCGACGCGCTGCCCCACCGCGAGCGGCTCCACTTCCTCCAGAAGGATGCGGAAGACGGGAGTCTCGATGAAGTCGCTGGCCTCGCCCTCGGAGGCGGCGTACGACTCCACCTCGCGGCGCAGCTCGCCGTCTCCCCGGCAGGCCTGGTCGAGGAACAGCGCCCGTTCGACGCCTTCCCGGTCCAGGGCGCCGTCGAGGACGACCTTGATCTGCTGCCAACGCTCGGCTGTCACCATTCCCCCGGAGCCACCCGGCTCCCGTCGTATTGTCCTTCCTCCTGAAACGCGAGAGCCGGCCCGGGATCGGACCCTGAGACCGCTCGCCTAGTGGTGGACCAGCTCCTGGTACAGCCAGAGCTTCGCCGTCCGCCACTCCCTTTTCACCGTGGTCACGGAGATCTCCAGGATGTCGGCGATCTCCTCGTGGCTGAGGCCCATGAAGAAACGCATCTCGACGATCCGGCCCTGGCGCGGATCGATCTCGTCGAGCCGCGAGAGGGCCTCGTCGAGGGCGACGACATCGACGCCCCGCAGCTCGGGGGCCGCCATGGCCTCGTCGAGCGGCACCATCACCGCGCCGCTCCCCCGCTTCGCCGCCTGCCGCGCCTTGGCGTAGTCGACCAGGATGCGCCGCATCATCAGGCCCGCCACGCCGAAGAACTGCTGCCGGTTCTGCCAGGACATCTTCCGTTGCTCCATCAGCTTCAGGTAGACCTCGTTGACCAGGGCCGTGGGCTGCAGGGTATGGCTGTCGTTCTCCCGCTGGAACATGCGGCCGGCGATCTGGCGCAGGTCGTCGAAGACCAGCGGGATGAGCCGCTCCAGGGCCAAGGGATCTCCCCGGCTCCATTCCTGGAGAAGTTGGGTGACGTCGGATGTGGGAGTAGACATCTGTCTACGGGATTCTAACAGAGCCGCCGCCCGGGCTGCCCGCAGGTGCCGAAAGAGCTGTGACCTTCTTTGGCCCGCCTTGTCGCGTTCCCTCTCAGGAACCGGTATCGGAGAACCGGCCTTCCTCGTCTGAAGGGGCGGCTCGCGGGGCTCGGGCTCAACCGACCGCCACCGGGCCTGGCGGGGCCGCCCCCTTTTTAACGCGCGATCCTTTTCATGATGTCTGCCGCGATCGGCATCATGAGGAATGATTGATTGGCGAGCCCTCGGGGAGCGAGGATCTGAGCCGTCGATGCGATCGTTTCGATCGATCGATCTTCTCGAGATCCCTCCCCGAGCTTCGCTCACCCCGCCGGATCCGGATCACCGGATCAGATTCAATTACCGCTCTCGACATCCAGGATGCTTTCGGCCCAAGCGGGACCGCCGGCGGCAGGAACGAGCCGGAGGTGGTATTCACCGTCGGGCAGAAGCTCACGGGAGATGCCGAGGTGAACCTCGGTGCCGGGAGTCCGGCGCTTGACGCGGCTTTGCCCCACCACCCGCTCCTTGGCATTCACGATCTCGAAGCGTCCCGGCTGGTCCGGGAGCGCAGAGTCCAGCGCCAGGTCGAGGATGACGCGACTCGCATCGCGCGGGATCTTCAGGGTCGTGTGGCTCCCCCGCGTCTGCTCGCCCAGATTCATTTCCTGCCCGGGGGCTTCGAAGACCGGCTCCGAAAGCGCCGCGACCTCGCGGCGCAGTTGGACCACCCAGACCGAGAGGCCGATCGCCAGCAGCGCGAACAGCGCCGCCAGGCGGTAGCCCTCCAGCGCGAACGGCCGCCGCGGCCGGGCTTCCGTCCGGCGGGTGGCGAGGACGAGATCCCGCGCTTGTTTCGGGACGTCCCGCATCCAGTCCTCGTATTCAGGATCGGCGTCTACCTCCTCGGCGAGCGGTGAAGGCTCGAGGGTGCCGGCTTCCACGCGGCGGAGGCGCTGGAGCGCTTCGGCCACGGTCTCCGGCGATAGCGCGCCCGAGCGCGTCGCGGCGGCGAAGAGGCCGGCGTCCACCCAGGCGCCGAAGCCGCATCGCAGGCTGAGCGGTCCACCGGGAGCCCCGGCCGGCACCTCGACGTCGGCGCTGCCGGCCGACGGCTGGGTGTCGGCGGGCACCACCAGCAGCTCGCCGCCCTTCCCCGAGAATCCGGGCCGGCCCGGCCGCCGATCGAGGACCGCCCATTCCACCGGCAGACCGGCCGTCAAGGCCAGGACGAAGAGATCGCCCGGCGCCGGCGGTCCGGCCGCGCGCTCCGGCGGGAAGCGCGCCGCGCCCTCGCGGGCCGCCGAAGCCAGTCCGATCAACCGTTTCCGCGCGTCTTCAGTGGGCATTGGAGCCGGCCCTCCCGTCCCGAAACGCGCCAGGGCCCTTTACGGCCTCGACGGCGGCGCGGCCGGAATTGGCGGCGCGGCATTGCTCCAGGAGATCTCCCAGCATCTCATAAAGTCCGGGTAAACGCTCGCGCGGGATGCGCAACAGCTCGGCGATCCGACGGTGGGACGGGCGCTCCTCGTCGGCGACCGCCTGCAGCGCTCGACGGAGACGGGAATCCGGCAGGTCCCGGACCTCCCCCTCCGACGCCTGGGCGCGCGCGAATTGCCAGAGGGTGTTCAGGTACGCCCGCGTCTTCTCGCCGACGTCGAGCCGCCGCATCGAGGCCAGGACGCAGTCGACCAGCCAGCGGAAAAGCTGGCGGTCCTCCACTCGCAGGTCGGGCGGGGCGAGGCGCGCCCGCTCCCTTTCTCCCCCTTCGGTGATCTGCGGCGCGGCCTCGCCCTGGGACTGGTCGAGGAGATCCGCCCACCGCGTCCGCACGTCGGCCTTCAGCGGATCGACCAGGTCCTTGAAGCGGAAGGACTCGAAGCCCGCCCTTTTCAGTTCCGGGAGCCGCTCGCGCAGCCGCCGGACCACTTCCTCCTGCCGCTGGCCGCGGAGGGTGATCAGGTCCGGCAGCAGCTCGTCGTTCCAGCGCGCCACCAGGGGGGCGACTCCTTCCAGCGGCGGCGGCGTGGCGCCCCTGCCGGTCATGCCGGCGATGCCGGCGGTGCCGGCGGTGCCGGCGGTG
>DASWQX010000295.1:0-2116 GCA_036403495.1 Thermoanaerobaculia bacterium | reverse complement strand
CGCCCGCGCGGAGACGTCTCAGCGGGCGAGCGAGGTGACAGACCTCGAGCGCCGGATCGCCCGCGAGGTCCGATCGCTCTACGCTCGCCTGTACGCCATCGACCAGGAGCAGAAGGCGCTCGACGCCGGCCGCGAGCTGGTCGACCTGCTCGCGGCGACCGCCCAGGCGCGCTACGCCTCCGGCGGCGGCGAGCAGGAGAGCCTGCTGAAGGCGCAGCTTCAGGTGACCCGGCTGGAGGAGCGGTTGGAGGATCACCACGCCGAGCGGCACACCATGGTGGCCGAGCTGAACCGCTGGCTCGACCGTCCGGCCGAGTCTCCCTTCGGCGTGGTCGCCGCGCTGCCGGACGCCCCCGCTCCGTCGACCGCGGTCGATTCCAGCCGGGTGCGGCTGGCGCGCGTGGCCGTGACCACCGCCGAGCGGCGGCTCGCCGTGTCGCGGCTCGACCTCAAGCCCGACCTCACCCCCGCGGGATCGTTCGCCACCCGCGGCCCGCGCGGTCCGGTGCTCGCGCTCAGCCTGGGCGTCGAGCTGCCGTTCTGGAAGCGCGAGAAGCAGGAGCCGCTGATCCGCGCCGCCGAGGCCAATCTGGAGGCCGCCCGCCAGGACCTGCGCGCCGCCGAGGCCGAGGTCCGATCCGAGGCGGCGCGGCTGGCCTCGGACTGGAGCCGCGCCGACCGCCAGATCGTCCGCTACCGCGAGGGGATCGTGCCCCAGAGCAGCGCCACTTTCGACGCCGCCCGCTCCTCCTACCTCGCCGGCCGCGGCGACTTTTCCAACCTCGTCGAGGATTTCAACCTCTGGCTGGAGGCCCGGGTGCAACTCGCCCGCCGCGAGGCGGACCGCTACGCCGCCTGGGCCGCGCTGGAGGCGCTGACCGGAGGTGCGCCATGAAGCTGAAGACGCTGGTTCAAGCCGTTCTCGTCCTGCTCGTGGCGATGCTCCTGGCGGCGCCCCTCGCCTGTCATCGCGGAGGCAGCCCGGAGGCCGTCCAGCAGTACTACTGCCCGATGCATCCGAGCTACCGCGCCGACAAGCCCGGTGACTGCCCGATCTGCGGCATGCGCCTGGTGCCGGTGGAAAAGAAGAGAGAGGAAAAGCTGGCTCCCGTCGCGGCGGCGTCTACAGACCGGAAGATCGTCTTCTACCGGCATCCCATGAACCCCTCCGTCACCTCGCCGGTGCCCGCCAAAGACGAGATGGGGATGGACTACGTGGCGGTCTACTCCGATGAGCTGCGGAGCCCGGCCGGCGGCGTCTCAGGCCTCGCGCCGATCGAAGTGACGGCGGACGAGATGAGGCTCGCCGGGGTGCAGACGGCCGTCGCCGAGCGTCGCCAGCTCACCCGCACCACCCGGGCGGCCGGGGTGGTGGTGGCGGACGAGACGCGCGTCCGCCGCGTGCAGACCAAGATCTCCGGCTGGGTCGAGAAGCTCTACGTGAGCTCCACCGGCCAGCTCGTGCGTGCCAGCCAGCCGCTGCTGTCGCTCTATTCGCCCGAGCTGCTCGCCTCGCAGGAGGAATTCCTGCGGGCGCGGGAGGCCGCGGCGCGCTTCTCCCAGTCTTCCCTGCCCGAAGTGCGCCGGGGGGGCGAGGACCTGCTGACCGCCGCCCGCCGCCGCCTGGAGCTGTTCGACGTGCCGGCGAGCACCATCGCCCGCTTGGAGAAGACCGGCGTGGCCCAGCGCACGGTGACCCTGACCGCGCCGGTCTCCGGATACGTCTCCGGAAAGCAGATCTTCGAGGGGCAGCAGGTGCAGCCGGGGATGGACCTCCTCACCGTCACCGACCTCTCGCGGGTGTGGGTGGAGGCTGACTTCTTCGAGTACGAGAGCCGCGACCTGCGCCTGGGCGCGAAGGCGTTCGTCGTGCTCCCCTACGACCCCGGCACCCACCTCACCGGCCGGGTGGCCTTCGTCTATCCGACCGTCGATCCGGCGACCCGGACCCTGAAGGCGCGGCTGGAATTCGCCAACCCCGGCCTCGCCCTCAAGCCCGGGATGTACGTGGACGTCATCCCCGACCTGGGCACGCGGGAAGGGGTGGTGATCCCCGATTCCGCCGTGATCGACACCGGCGTCCGCCAGGTGGTGTTTGTCCAAAAAAGAGGGGGTC
>DASWQX010000294.1:0-5992 GCA_036403495.1 Thermoanaerobaculia bacterium | reverse complement strand
GCCGAACAGGCCGAGAGCAAGGGGATGGTGGTGGAGAGCAACGGCTCGTTCGAGAGCATCGGCGTCTCGGTCGACGCCCTGGCGCAGGACTGGGAGCTGGCCCTGGAGTGGGCGGTCGAGCTGCTGCTCGAATCCTCCTTCCCCGAGGATCGCTGCACCTGGCTCTCCCGCCAGGCCGCGGCCGAGCTCGAGAGCCTGGCCGACCAGCCGGATGTGAAGACGGTCTGGGGCTTCCACAAGCAGCTCTACTATCCCCATCCGCGCAGCCGCCCCCTCCACGGCAGCGCCGAAAACCTGGTCGCCTTGACGCCCGACGACTGCGCCGAGTTCCACCGCCGGGCCGGCGCCCACGGCATCCTCGCCTCGGTGGCCGGAGTGATGGACGCCGACGCCGTCCAGGCGCGCCTCCTCGGCCTGCTCGGCGCGCCGGAGACCGCCGCCGAGCCCTTCCCCGGCCCCCCGGCGCCCGAGGGGACCGGACCGCGCTCGATCGTGGCCACCGACGCCGAGGACCAAGCCCACCTCTATGTCGGCCACCTCTCGGTGCCGCGCCGCCACCCGGACTATGCGGCGCTGGAGCTGCTGGCGGTCATCCTCGGCTCGGGCGCCGGCCTCACCGGCCGCATCCCCGCCCGCATCCGCGAGCGCGAGGGGCTCGCCTACACCGCCTACGCGCAGACCGTGGCCGGCTCCGGGCTCGACCGCGGGCGCCTCGTCGCCTACGTCGGCACCTCGCCGGGGACGGTGGAGAAGGCCGAGCGCGGCGTGATCGAGGAGATCACCCGCCTGGTCGAGGACGGCATCGAGCCGGCGGAGCTGGAGGAGTCCCGCGCCTACCTGCTCGGCCGCGAGCCCTTCCGCCGCGAGACCGCCCGGCAGTGGGCGGACTTGCTGATCGAAGCCGAGGAGTACGGCATCCCCGTCGACGACTTCGAGCACCGCAAAGCCGAGCTGACGGCCCTCGACCGCGTCACCGTCGAGGCGGCCGCCCGGAGGCACGTCCACCCCGACGAGCTGCGGGTGACGGTGGGGCTGCCGGAGGAATCGGACGAGGAGTGACGCGCCTGTGAGGGGAGATGAAAGTAAAGGGGCCCCCCGGAATCCCACCGCACCGTGAAGTAGCGAGAAGGCCGTAAGGTCCGGAAGCGTGTGTTCGGCACGCTCCTGGTTTACCAGGGAGCTGAAGGAATCTTAACCCAGCTCCTGGGAAAATACCAGCGCCTGACGCCCGGGCATCAATGCCCGGGCTACGCTTCAACCAAGAAGCCTCCTGAAGGAGGCTCAATCCCTCCGACAGCGGTTGGAGCCGGCTTCAGCCGGCTTTTCGGTTCGATCGTAGCCCGGGCATTTATGCCCGGGCGGCCGGAACCGGAACGCTTTCCGTTCTACAAAATCCTCATCTCCAGCGCCCGCAGCACCGCCTGCGTCCGGTCGCGCGCGCCGAGCTTGGCGAGGACGTTCGAGACGTGGATCTTGGCCGTCCCTTCCGCCGTGCGCAGGGCGGCGGCGATCTCGCGGTTGGTGTAGGCGGCGGCCATCAGACGGAGGACCTCGGTCTCGCGCGGCGTCAGCGGCTCGACCGCGCCGGGGAGCGGCTGGGCGGCGCGGGCTCCGGCGAGGAGGGTGGCGGTGAGCGCCGGCTGGAGATGGGTGCCGCCGGTGGCGAGCGTCTCGATCGCGGTCACCAGCTCGGCCAGGGTGACGTCCTTGCGGAGGTAGCCCCGCGCCCCTTCGCGGATCGCCTCCAGCGCCAGCGCGCGGTCGTCGAAGGTGGTCAGCACCAGGCAGGGGGGCGCGCCGGGGAGGTCGCGCAGGGCCCGCAGCACTCCCAGGCCGTCGAGCTTCGGCATCCGGACGTCGAGCAGGACGATGTCCGGCCGCTCCTCGGCGATCCGGCGCAGCGCCTCTTCGCCGTCGGCGGCCTCGGCGGCGATCTCGATCCTGGGGTCGAGCTCCAGCAGCTTGCGGATCCCCTGGCGGACCAGCGTCTCGTCCTCCACCAGGAGAGCGCGGATCTTCACGCGCTCCTCCGTAGCGGTACGAGCGCGGCGACGGCGAAACCGAGTCCCGGTCCCGTCGACAGCTCCAGCCGTCCGCCGGCGCGCTCCAGCCGTTCGCGCATGCCGGCGAGGCCGCGCCCGGCCGCCACCTCGGCGGCGCCGCGGCCGTCGTCGCGCGCCCGGACTTCGATTGCGCCGGCCTCCTGGACCACCTCCAGCCAGAGGTTCTCCGCCTGGGCGTGCTTCGCCGCGTTGGTGACGATCTCCTGGCAGCAGCGCAGCACCAGATGAGCTAGCTCGGGGTCCTCGACCGCGAGCTCCGCCGGCAGGACGAGGTGGACCCGCGGGCGCGGGATCTCCTCGATCAGCCCTTCGAGCGCTTCCCGCAGGTCGAGCCGCTCGGCGCGGCCGAGGGTGTCCACGATCTCGCCGAGGTCGGTCAGCAGCCGGCGCGAGAGCGACTGGGCCATCGCGATCGCCTCGCCCCTCTCCTCGCCGTCCTGGTGACCGGCCCGCTCCAGGTTGAGGCTCAGGGCCACCAGCCGGTGCCCGACGGCGTCGTGGAGCTCGCGGGCGATCCGCAGCCGCTCGGCCATCCGGCTGCCGTGGGCGAGCAGCTCGCGAGCGGCCCGCAGCTCGGCGTTGGTCCGCGCCTCGCGGTCGAGCGCTTCGATGGCCAGGAAGGCGAGGATCTGGAAGCCGAGATAGGGGGGCGCCAGCATCAGCGCGGGACGCAGCGACCAGTGCCAGGTGATGGCGGCGGCCAGCAGGAGCGACTGGACGGCGATCCAGAGCAGGCCCGTGCGGCGGGAGACCCGCGGCGCGAGCTGCATCGCCACCAGCGCCAGGAGCGTCCCCTCGAAGCCGTCGCAGAGCCGGAGCACCAGCACCATCACGCACGCCGCCTGGAGGCCGAGCAGGCCGAGGTCGAGGCGGCGGCTCCGCTCGCCCGCCGTCGGCGCGGTCGTCGCCGCCCAGAGCGCGAGGGCGAAGACGATCCAGGCGGCCAGCCAGCCGGCGAAGGCGCCGGGCTTCGTCTGATCGAGCTGGAGCCAGATCGGCAGCCCCACGCCCAGCCACGCGGCAAGGCCCCCCCAGCGCGACAGTCGCAGGTGCGTGGTCATCGGCCGATCTTACGCCCCGCCCCACCCCGCCGCATCGGCCGAAAGGCCTAGACGGCGTCTACCCCCGGCGGCAGATGCGCCGGTCCAGGCCGTTCCCTACGATTGCTCTGTCAAGGAGGATGACCCATGAACCCGTCTCGCAGAGATCTGATCCAAGGAGGACTGCTGATGACCGCCGGAGCCCTCGTTTCCAACGCCCTCGGAGCCCAGACCGCCACCCCTCCCGCCGCCCAGCCGGCCGTTCCCGAGCGTCCGCCTCGCCTCGACCCCGACCTGGTGCGCGACTTCGTCATCGCCGGCCACGGCAACCTCGACCGCACCCGCGAGCTGCTCGATCAGCACCCCACCCTGATCAATGCCACCTGGGACTGGGGGGCCGGCGACTGGGAGACCGCCCTCGGCGGCGCCTCCCACATGGGCAACCGCGAGATCGCGGCCTTCCTCCTCTCCCGCGGCGCCCGTATGGACGTCTTCTGCGCCGCCACCACGGGCAAGATCGAGATCGTCCGCGGCTTCCTGGAGGACGATCCCAAGGTGATCGACCTCAAGGGGCCCCACGGCATCCCGCTGATCCGCCACGCCCAGGCGGGCAAGCAGGACAGGATCGTGGAGATGCTGGTGGCCCACGGGGCGAAGGTTTAGCGCGATTCGGGCTTTAACAAGCAGAATCGGACTTTTCCATTGCTTCTCGGGAAATGACAGAGTATTTCGGGCAAAGACGGAGCTTCTCGGGGTAGATCAAAGATCTTCGGGCTTTCGCGGAGCTTATCGGGAAAATCCGGCTGTTTTCGGGCTTGTCCGGTGATTTTCGGGCTCGGAAGGACTACGGCGGGTCAGCCGTCCTTCTGAGCCCGTGCCGCGAGCTCCTGCTGAACGGCGGAGCGGATCAGGGCGGCGAGATCGTCCGCCGTCTTGGGCAGGGGCGCCTGACCGGCTTGGCGACGGCGCGGGGGCGTGACCCACTCGGCGAGGTCGTGCTGGGCGGCGCCGACCGCTTCAGGACAGCCCATGGCGAAGAAGTCCGCCGGCGAGACCTGGAGATGGCGGGCCAGGGCCAGCACATGGCGGATCCGCAGCTCCAGGGTGCCGTTGAGCAGGCGCTCCAGGTTGCCGTGGCCGATGCCCAGCACCGCCTCGGCCTCGCGGCCGGTCATCCGCGAGCCGGCCACGGCTTCCCGGAGCAGATCGCGGAGCGAGGCGAGATCCTGGTCGGACATGGTGCGGCAAACTGTATGGCGGCATGGGCGCCGGCCGCAAGATGCCAGAGTGGCGGCGGTGCCTACTCGCCTGGATGAATCGTTGTGACTTTGATCGAAGTCAAGCGATGAAGAGGCTTGCCGCTCTTTTCTGTGGTGATGATTTCCGAGGCATTGACCGCCAGAGCGGCTGCGCCGTGGAGGGCATCGAGGGCTGCGAGCCCGTTCTTGCTGCCCAGGACCAGAGCGCTCTCCAAGACCTCCGGATCGGCATCCGCCCACCGGTCGACTCCACGAAAATAGGCCTCATAGAAGGCAACTTCTTCTCTCTGTCTGTGGAAGACGGCCTTGGGCAGAACCTCGAGCCTGACGAACCCACTCGAAGCGAAACAGCGTTCAGGATCGTTCAGGACTTCGAAGGCTCGCCGAGCGACTTCGGAGTTGCCGCGAATGGCGGCGATAAGAACGCCGGCGTCGAGAAAGGTGAGATTCAACGAGAAGGTCCGGGCTTCTCGCGCCGCCGATCCGCGATCTCCTGTTCCAGATCCTCCCAGCCCAGGAGAGGCTGTCCGGACTCCAGGACGCGCTGACGGATCTCCCAGAGCTCTCGGCCCAGTGGGGTGAGAGGGTGGAATTCCTCTTCCGAGGGATTCGAGAGGATCGCTGGTTGCTTTCGGGGGGCTGCCATGACGAGCCTCATTTTACCTCATATCGAGTCGGCAGAGCCATCAGTCGATTCACCGTATCGTGTAGACGCGACCGGGACGGTAATCCGGGTGATCGCAGCGTTCCCCTCGCCCGCTCGCGTCGCATAGGATCTCCCGCCATGAAGATCCTCTCCGTCAATGTCGGGCTCCCCCGGCCGGTGGCCTGGAAGGGGCGGCGGATCATGACCGGCATTTTCAAGGAGCCGGTCGCGGGACGGGTGCGCGTGCGGCGGCACAACCTGGACGGCGACGGCCAGGCGGACCTCTCGGTCCACGGCGGGCCGGAGAAGGCGGTCTACGCGTATCCGTCCGAGCACCACCCGTTCTGGCGGCGCGAGCTGGAGCTGGAAGAGCTCCCCTGGGGCGCGTTCGGCGAGAACCTCACCACCGAGGGGTGGTGGGAGGACGAGGTCCACGTCGGCGACCGCTTCCGGATCGGCTCGGCCGAGCTGGTCGTCACGCAGCCGCGCATGCCTTGCTTCAAGCTGGCCCTCCGCTTCGACCGCGACGACATCGTCGAGCGCTTCCTGGCGAGCGACCGCCCGGGGATCTACTTCGCCATCGTCCGGGAGGGGGAGGTCGGCGCGGGCGACGCCATGGAGCGCACCCACGAGGACCCCAACGGCGTCACCGTGGTGGACGTCATCCGCCTCTACCTCCAGCGCAAGGGGGAGAGCGATCCCGAGCTGCTGCGCCGGGCCGTCGCCGTCGAGGCCCTCGCGGAAGGGTGGCGGGAGCACTTCCGGAAGCGCCTGAGATGATCCCGCTGGGATAAGGTAGCGAGCGTGAGGAAGGAGGAGAGCAGATGAGCGATCAGGGAGATCTCCGGTTGGGCGGCTATGCCGCGGCGGTGGACGCGCGGCTGGCGAAGTGGCAGGACGAGAGCTTCGGCAGCCGCCTGTGGGAGAAGGACACCAAGCTCTGGTCCCCGGAGCCGATCCCGGACCTCGGCGACCGCCTCGGCT
>DASWQX010000293.1:0-2721 GCA_036403495.1 Thermoanaerobaculia bacterium | reverse complement strand
CGGGCACGCTGGTCAAGCCACTGGTCAATACGCCCGTCTTCCTGCTCGCCGCCCTGCGCGGCGACGACGCCAAGCCGGCCGTGATCGACCTCGCCAAGACGGGCGACGCCCTGGCCCTGGCGGTGGATGTGGGCGCGGACCTCCGCTTCGCCACCTACCGCGCGGCGATCACCAAAACGGGGGGCGGGCAGGTGTTCCAGAAAGCGGGACTGAAGCCCAACGCCCTCGAAGCCCTGATGATCACCTTCCCCTCCACCTTCTTCGCTCCCGGCGAGTACCGCCTGCGGGTCGAAGGGGTCAAAGCGGACGGCTCCGCGGCCGAGGTCGGGGGGTATGGGTTCCGGGTGGTGGGGAAGCGCTGATGGAGCCGCACGGCACCGGCTCCGCCGAGCTGCGGCGCGAGGAGGAGCGCGTCGAGGCGCGCAGCGGCGTCTTCAAGAAGGAGCTCGGCCTCGCCGACCTCGCGCTCACCCAGATCCTGTTCATCATCGGCCTTCCCTGGATCGGCGTCGCCGCCAAGCAGGGGCCGTCGCACGTCGTCCTCTGGCTGCTGGCGATGCTCTTCTTCTACATCCCCTCGGCGGCGGTGGTGATCTATCTCAACCGGATCATGCCGCTCGAAGGCGGGCTCTACCAGTGGGCCAAGCTCGGCTTCAACGAGGGGCTCGGCTTCCTCGTCGCCTGGAACCTCTGGCTGTTCGCCATCCTCAACACTTCCGAGATCGGGCTCCAGGTCACCCAATACCTCCGCTACATCCTGGGCCCCTCCAGCGAGGGGCTGACCGGCAGCAAATGGTTCATCGGCCTGGTCAGCATGGCGCTGATCGGCGCGCTGGTGCTGTTGACTACCGTGGGTCTCGGCGTCGGCAAGTGGGTCCACAAGGCGGGCGGCGCGCTGATGCTCATGACGTTCTTCGCGATCCTGATCCTCCCCTGGCTGAACCTCGCGCACGGGACACTGCCGGCGTTCCACCCGCTCCGGATCGAGATGCCCGTGCTCTCGATCATGAGCCTCAACCTGCTGGGGAAGATGGGCTTCGGCGCCCTGGGCGGCTTCGAGTACGTGGCCATCCACGCCGGGGAATGCCGGGATCCGGTCAAGTCCATCACCCGCTCGGTCTGGCTGGCGGCGCCGATCATCGCCGGCATGTTCATCCTCGGCACCAGCTCGGTGCTGGCGCTGATCCCGCAGGACCGCATCGACCTCATCGCGCCCATCCCGCAGGTGCTGAGCGAGGGCTTCCGCTCGCTGAACCTGGTGCTCCCCATCGCCACCACCACCATCCTGGCCCTGCTCTGCATCCGGATCGCCCAGTCGAGCGTGATGTTCGGCGGCAACACCCGCCTGCCGATGGTCGCGGGCTGGGACCGTCTCCTTCCGGAGTGGTTCACGCGGCTGCATGCCCGCTACCGGACCCCGGTCAACTCGATCCTCTTCGTGGGCGCCGCCACGCTGGGCCTCGGGCTCGCGGGCCTGATCGGCGTCGGCAAACAGGAAGCCTTCCAGTTGCTATGGAACGCCTCGGGCGTCTTCTACGCCCTCACCTACCTCGTGATGTTCGCCATCCCCCTCCTCGGCCTCCGCGGCGTTCAGCCCCGGCCCCCTCTCTGGCTGAAGGCCTGCGCCCTCTCCGGTCTGCTGATGACGGTGCTCTACGTGGGGCTGTCGATCGTGCCGATCATCCAGGTGGAGAGCCGGACGATGTTCGCGGTGAAGATCACGGGGCTGACCGTGATCACGAACGCCGTGGGATTGGGGATTTATCAGGCGGCAAAGAGAAGTCGATTTGCACGGTAGCTGATCTAAACCTTGACCAGCTCTCGGCATTGCGGGCGTAAGCCCCCAGGCGGAGCTTCCGCCCTGACATTTCGGGGTCTCACCCAGCTCGGCGGAGCTCTCGCCCACAGGGTTGGTCCTTCCGTCCACGTGGGCGGATGCGTTTTCTACGTGGTTGGTCCTTCCGCCCCGGTGGTTGGCGGAGTCGCCCAGGTGGGCGGAAGGACTTTCAACCGCGGCTACCCTTCCAATCGGCTGGGTTGGAGGCCGGCGCGTCCGGGCGGACGGCACCGCCAGGGGGGCGGAGCCACCACTTGCCCGGGCCGACCGACCGATTGCGCGGCCGAGGTTCCCGCGAACGCGAACGCCTCCGCCGCCAGGGCATCTAATGCCCACGACAGCCTCCGAAGGCCACGAAGACGGCGGGGTGTCTCCGCTACGGCGAGGCCGCTTCGGGCTTCACAACCTCTCGGCGGCGCGAGATCTCCGTCCATGCACCGAAAAGGGCTCTATATGACACAATCAAAAGATGAGTGTTCCCCTGATTCACATCATCGGTATCGACTGCGCTGTTCAGGACAAGAACGCCGGTCTGGCTTTTGGAATTTGCAGCGGTCAGAGCCTTGAGGTCCGATCCGTGATTCCGGAGCGTCCGGCCGATGTCCTTCAGCAAGTGGAGAAGTGGATCGACCCCACGGTCCCCACTCTTCTCGCGATCGATGCACCGTTGGGTTGGCCGGACCCGCTGGGGAAGGCCTTGGTCGATCACCAAGCGGGTCAGCCCCTCGTGGATACGGCCCACCTACTTTTCCGCCGTGAAACAGATCGCGAGATCAAGAAGCGTCTTGGACAGCAACCTCTCGATGTGGGAGCGGATCGCATCGCGAGGACTGCTCACCGAGCACTGGAGATTCTTTCAAAGCTCGCCGGCAAGCTCAGCCGGC
>DASWQX010000292.1:0-14657 GCA_036403495.1 Thermoanaerobaculia bacterium | reverse complement strand
CCACCGCACCGACCGCACCGGCTTCAAGGCCGGCGCCCTGGAGGCGGGGCTCAAGGTCGCGCGCGGCGATCTGCTCGCCATCTTCGACGCCGACTTCGTGCCCACTCCCGACTTCCTGCGCCGCTCGGTCCCCCACTTCCTGGCCGATCCCAGGCTCGGCCTGGTGCAGGGACGGTGGGACCACATCAACCGCTCCTATTCGCTGCTCACCCGGGTGCAGGCGATCCTGCTCGACGGCCACTTCATGATCGAGCACTCGGCGCGCAACCGGAGCGGCCGCTTCTTCAACTTCAATGGCACCGCCGGCATCTGGCGCCGGCAGGCCATCGAGAGCTCGGGAGGCTGGGAGCACGACACGCTGACCGAGGACCTCGACCTCTCCTTCCGCGCCCAGCTCCAGGGCTGGCGCTTCCTCTACCTCCCCGGGCTCAAGGTCCCCTCCGAGCTGCCGGTGGACGTCAACGGCTTCAAGAGCCAGCAGTACCGCTGGGCCAAGGGCGCCGTGCAGACCGGCCGCAAGCTGCTCGGCCGGGTGGTCCGCGCGCCGCTGCCGCTGAAGGTGAAGCTCGAGGCGATCGTCCACCTCACCAACAACGCCAGCTATCCGCTGATGGTGCTGCTGTCGCTGCTCATCTTCCCGGCGATGATGATGCGCCGCGGCACCTCGACCCTGGTGCTGCTGCTGGTCGACGTGCCCCTGTTCCTGTCCGCCACGGCGTCGGTGCTGACCTTCTACCTGATGAGCCAGTTCGCGGGCAACGACGACTGGCGGCGGGAGCTCCGGTTCCTGCCGGCGGTGATGTCGGTCGGCATCGGCCTGTCGGTCAACAACGCCAAGGCGGTGATCTCCGGCCTCTTCCACCAGGGGGGCACTTTCGTCCGCACCCCCAAGTACCGGATCGAAGAGGCCGGGCAGAATTGGACCGCCAAGCGCTACCGGGTGGGCACCGACCCGACGCGCCTGGCCGAGGCGCTCCTCGCCGTCTACTTCCTGGGCTGCACGATCTACGCGGCGGTGGCGGGGATGTGGATGTCGATCCCGTTCCTCCTCCTCTTCGTCCAGGGGTACGGCTACATGGCGGTGCTCAGCTACCTGCCGTCGGTACGCGACTGGTGGGAACGGTCGAAGGCAGGCGGGGCGGCGGCGGGCGCCGCGGGAGCCGGCGGCTAGAATTCTTCTGGATTGCAAGCGCCGCGGCTAAAATAGATCATGGCCCTGCCAGAGCGTCAGACCAGCCCTCAGGTGACCTTGCGGCCGGCGGCTCCGCGCGATGCCGACCTCCTGCGGCAGTGGCGCTCCGAGACCAGCGTCCGCCGCTTCCAGCCCCTCAACGAGCTCCCCACCGCGCAGTTGCGCGCCGACGTGGCCAGCCAGCGGATGGCCGACCTCTACCGCGGCCGGGGCGAGAAGTTCCAGTGGATCGTGCAGGTCGACGCCCAGCCCGCCGGCTGGATCACCCTGGTGGTGAGCAACTGGGAGCACGGTCTGGCCGAGGTCGGCTACGCGCTGTCGACCGTGTTCCAGAGCCGCGGGGTGATGAGCGACGCGCTGGCCATCCTCCTCGACGATCTCTTCCACAACACTCTGCTGGAGCGGGTCGAGGCCCGCTGCGCCATCGAGAACATCGGCTCGCAGCGGGTGCTGGAGAAGAGCGGCTTCGACCGCGAGGGGCAGCTCCGCGGCTACTTCAAGCTGTGCGGCCGGCGGGTGGACAACTACCTCTACGCCCTGCTGCGCGAGGAGTACCTCGTCCGCCACCCCCGCGCGCCGCGCAACTGAATCAGGGCAGCTTCAGGTCCGTCTCCGCCGTCGCGATCTTGCCGCTCAGGGCATCGTAGGCCGCCACCACCATGTGGTCGGCCTTGCCGCGCAGCTTGACCTTGGTCTCGTACTTGACGACCTTGCCGGGGGTCGGAGGGTGGTCGGAGGTGAGGGTGACCGGCACGATCGGGATCTCGGCCGTGTTGCCGGCGGCGTCCGAGGCGGCGAACCGGAGCTCGAGCTGAGCGGTGAACTTCTTTCCGGCCGGCACTACCGTCATCAGTTCCACCGGCAGGCCGAGGGTGATGGGGATCTCCGTCTCCCCGCGCCTGGAGCGCGTGATCTCGCCGAGCTTCAGAGGCATGGTCAGCGCGCCGGGAGGGTTGCCGAAGAGGAGCGCGCTCTCCACCTTCATCGTCACCTCGGCCTTGCGGGAAAGGTCGAGGAAGCCGGTGCGCGACCGGATCCTGAGGTCGCTCCGCCGGACCTCCAGCTTGACGTCGTGGGTCTTGTCGTTGTGCTGCCAGCTCGGCGAGAAGCCGAGCCAGTAGAAGGAGCGGGTGTCGTCGCGCGACATCGCCAGGGCCAGCGCCCGGTTGGAGTTGAGGATCGGCTCGCCGCCGGTCTCCTTGGCCAGGAACTTGAGCGAGCCCTCGATCTCCTGCTCCGCGCCGCTGCCGAAGGCGGCCGTCGCGGGTCCCGCGGCCTCGGCGTCGGCCGCTCCGGTCTGCACCCCCGGAACGTCCACCGGATAGAGGGTATAGCCCAGGAGGTTGGCCGTGGCGGCCAGCGGGCGGAAGACCGCCTCCCCCTCCGGGAGCTCCTTGGTGGGAATGCCGCTGCCGCCGGAGGTGTAGCTCTGGGCCGAGAACGGCCAGCCGCCGGAGAGCAGGATCATCACCTTGCGCCCCTGCGGCGCCGCGAAGGCGCGCATCGTGGACACCGCCGCCTGGACGTCCCCCTGGATCTGGCGGATCAAGCCGTCGGCGTAGGCGCGTTGCTGATCGTTCAAGCCGCCCCCGCGCGTGTTGAGGTCCAGCGGGGCGCCGTCGCCGACGGTCTGGCTGGCGAAGGCCAGGTCGTGCGCCAGGGTGCGGCTCTCGGTGATGCGGTCGAAGCCATGGGTCTTGCGGGTCATCGCCCGATCGAACGCCTGCGCGAGGTCGGCCTGCGATCCCGACCAGTTGGAGAGCATGGCGAGCCGCCCCCCGTCGTAGGCGACGATCGCCATCCGGTCGTTCGGTCCGAGACGGCCGAGGTCGGCCTTGAGCCCCTTGAGGACGACGTCCCGGTTCGAGGCGACCGAGAAGTAATCGTCGATGAAGACCAGGTAGTAGGTCCCGACCGGCCCTTCGGTGAGGCCCTGCACGGCCGTCTCCGTCTTTGGGGCCCCTTCGGCGGCCGGCGGCGGCAGGGCCTTGCCTTCCTGCACCTCGGTGAAATACTCGATCGGCACCTCCTTGCCGTCGACGCGCAGCCGGAAGTCGCCCGCCTTGAGGCCGGTGACGCGCTTGCCGGAACGGTCGGTCACCACCGCCTCGACGTTGACGACGCGGACGTCGATCGACTCGCCGAACGGCGGCGGCTCGTCGGCCGCCCAGGCCGCCGGCGCGAGGGGTAGGGAGCTCACGGCGAGGATCGCCGCGATGCGGAGAAGCGTCGGTCTCTTCGGTGTCTCCAGGATCGCCCTCATGGCCGCTTCAGATCCGTCTCGGCGGTCGCGATCTTGCCGCTCAGCGGGTCGTAGATCGCGGCCACCAAGTGGTTGGCCTTGCCGCGCAGGGTCAGCTTGGTGTCGTAGCGCACTAACCGGCCGGGGGTCGGAGGGTGATCGGACTTCAGGGTGACCGGCACCACCGGCACCACCGAGTCGTTGCCCAGGTCGTCCGAGGCGGCGAAGCGGAGCTCGAGCTGGGCCACGTATTTGCCGTCGACCGGCACCACCGTCATGATGCTCACCGGCAGGCCGAGGGTGATCGGCAGCTCGGTATCCCCGCCGCGCGAGCGCGTCGGCGTGCCCAGCTTGATCGGCATCTGCAGGCCTCCCGGCGGGCTGCCGAGCAGCAGCGCGCTCTCCACCGCCATCGACACCTCGGCCTTGCGCGAGAGGTCGAGAAAGCCGGTGCGCGAGCGCACCTTCAGGCCGGCCTGCCGGGCCTCCACCTTGATCTGGTGGCTCTTGTCGTTGCGCTGCCAGCTCGGCGAGAAGCCGAGCTGGTAGAAGGAGCGGGTGTCCTCCTGGGGACCGGAGAGGGCCAGCAGGCGGTTGCTGTTGATCAGCGCCCTGCCGCCGGTCTCCTGGGCGAGATAAGTCAGCGAGCCCTGGGTCTCCTGCTGACCGATGGTAGTGGAGACGTTGGGGATGGAGGCGGCGGCGCCGGGGCCGGAATCATCGGCGGTGACGCTGCTGCCGCCGCGGGCGAGCACCGGCGCGGTGGGAGAGGCGGGATTCGGTCCGTTGATGTCCGCCAGCCCGCTGGGCTGCAGACCGGGGAGGTCGACGGGATAGAGGGTGTAGCCGAGCAGGTTGGCGGCCTTGGCCAGGGGCCCGAAGATCTCCTCCCCTTCGGGCACCTGCTTCTGCGGCAGGCCCGTGCCCCCATCGACGTAGCTCTGGATCGAGAAGGGCCAGCCGCCGGAGAGCAGCAGCATCACCTTGCGCCCGTGCGGGGCCGCGAAGGCGCGCATCGCGCTCACCGCCGCCTGCACGTCCCCCTGCACCTGGCGGACCAGCAGCTTCTCATAGAGGAGGGACGGGGCGGTCTCGCTGGTCGGCGTCAGCGGGGTGTTGTCGCCGACGGACTGGCTGGAGAACACCTTGTCGTTGGCGTAGCCGGTCCCCTCGGTGCGGCGGTCGAAACCGCGGCTCTTGCGCGCCATGGCCGCGTCGAGCGCCGCCGCGAGGTCGGCCTGCGATCCCGACCAGTTCGAGAGCAGCGCCAGCCGGCCTCCGTCGTAGGCGACGATCGCCATCCGGTCGTTCGGGCCGAGGCGGGCGAGGTCCTTCTTCATGGCGATCAGCACGGCGTTCCGCTGCGCGGCGATGGAGAAGAAGTCGTCGACGAAGACCAGGTAGTAGGTGCCGACCGGACCTTCGGTCAGCCCCTGCACGGCCGCGGCCGCGGGAGGGGCCGGCTCGCCTTTGGCCGGCGTGGCGGCGGCGCTCTCGGCCGGCGGCGGCAGGGCGTTGCCGTCGTGGACCTCGGTGAAGTACTCGATCGGCACATCCTTGCCGTCGACGCGGAGCCGGAAGTCGCCCGGCTTGAGGCCGGTGACCCGCTTGCCGGAGCGGTCGGTCACCACCGCCTCGACGTTGACGACGCGGACGTCGATCGATTCGCCGAACAGCGGCGGCTCATCGGCCGCCTGGGCCTTGGGAATGGGGGAGAGGGTAAGGCTGCTCGCGGCGAGGGCCGCCGCCATGCAAAGGAGCGTTCGTCTCATCGGTGCCTCCAGAAGAAAGCATACTAGGACCAGCGATACCGCAAAAGGGCAAAGAGGATGCCAGCGCGGCGGCCGGACCCCAAATCCTTGTGGAGATGAGGGTTATGAGTGCGCGGGGGGAAAGGGGAGGAGGGCCGGGCGTCCTCTGGCGAGGGCGCCCCCGTCCGCCGGACCCAGTGAGGCGTTCTTCCCGCATTTCTAGTGTAGCGCGCCTGAAGTCCGGTGCCTTTCGCCGTGCTCTTCCGCCTTTCCGTCCCGACTTCCAGCAAGAGAACGTACTTAGGACGCACTCACTAGCCTCGCTGGCGCGCTTCGGCAGAGGTTTGATCGCTGCCGGCGCATCCAGTCACTCCGCGCTACATTGCGGGTGCGCGAACACGCGCCAACTCCTCGAGGATTCCGGCTTCGGTACCTGGATCTGGAAAAATCGCATTGCAGCGCCGCGCGAGCTTCCAGGCCTTAGCCTCATCGCCTTGATTGGCGACCACGGCAGCTAGGTTGCGGCACGCAGGGAGTAGCCGAGGGTCGAGTTCAAGTGCATCGTTAAGATGCCGAATGGCATCGCGCGGACGGCCTTCCTCCATTGCGCGAATTCCGAGGGCGAGGCGTCGGTAGGCCGTGTCTGGCGTAGCGGTCGGGTGTGATGGAGACTCAACGCTATTGCGCGCGAGCAAGATGGCGGCGCCATCGGCGTAGAGGAAGTGCCAGCGACCAGTGGCCAATAGAGCAGAGGGCTGACTCACGTTTGGTAGCTGATTCCACGGCAACCGGGGCCACAGGAAGAAGTCCGACGCTGACCCATCAATAGTCTGTTGCCAGCCCCCGATGAGAGATTGAACACGCACGTAGGAGTTGTAGGTTGCTGAATCGAAGACTGTGTCGGCTCGTGTGTCGTAGTAGACACGCAACGCGCCGCTCGTTCTCCACTGAAGATAGCCACCCCAGCCCTGGTACGCGAAGACATTCCCATGCAGATGGTTCATTTCCATGAACGTCGCCACGTCGACAGGAAACGTCTCTTCGGACACCAGATTGCGGAATACGTCAGGGCGAAACGGATATGGCCTGAGGGTCACGCACCCCGCGAGAATCGCAGCGGCGGGAAGAAGCCACCGAGGCAGCCGATGCGCGAGCGCATTCACCGCCTGCTTGACGAGAAGCGTGCTCATGGCTCCCGCCACGATCGGGGCCTGCGCGATCGCGAAGAGAGGTATGAAACGAGCGCTTACGAGAGACATCGCCAAACTCATGCCGGCCAGAAGGATCAGCGCTGCGAGTCGCTCCCTCCGCTCCAACCTCCGGCTCTTCGCGAGAAGACACACAGTGGCCGCCAGGAAGATGGCAACCGCCCAAGGGTAGAGGGCCGGCCGAAGACCCCCCGGTGCAAACGGCGGGAGATACTCCAGAAGTCCGCGGAAGGTGCCACGTAGCCCCAGCGCGACGCGCAAAGGGTATTCGCTCAACTCGACGCCATGGGGGTTGATCAATGTCGCCGCGAAACACGCCACGCACACCGTCGCCATGCGGCGCAAGTCGGTTCGGCGCCCCTCCTCCGGCACATAGAAGGCGCAAGCCAGACCCCAGAGTCCCAAGGCCATCAAGCCCAAGACAACGCCAGCGTGCAGGTTGGCCCAGATCAAGAACACGGCGGTAAGCCACCATAGGTCCGGCCTTTTACCGAGAAGCACCCAACGCAGGACTGCGGCGAGACCCAACAGCGAGTAGAGGTGAGGTCTGAACTCGAAGAACGAGGAGGCCAATGCCATGCCCCAAACCACGCCAATCAAACTCAGCAGGGGGCGCCCGGTCCATCGCACAAGACCGTCGTACAAGAGCCCGGCGGTAAGCAGCAGAATGCCGAAGAACCACAACATCAATCCGAGTGTGCCCCAGGCCTTCTCAAGGAAGTAGAAGATGACCTGCGCGAGCCACTCGTGGTTGAGCCAAGGATGCCCGAAGGCGGTAAAGGACCACGAATCAGTCGACGGAATCGACCGCTTGGCGACGATGAGCCGGCCAGCTGCAAGATGCCACCACAGGTCGGAGTTGCGCATGACGTGGAAGCAGAGCGGAAAGGTACCTGTGAGCGTTGCGAGCAGCCAGAGGGCGTACTCGGTACGCGACAGGAGCATCGACACCCCGAGAGATGACTCGAGCGCCGGCGACCGAGAACTCTGGAATGTCCATGACGAACCGTCACCCGTATGTCGAGATTTCGGCAATGAGTTCTTTGGCAATAACAGAATCTCCTGGGAGGCAAAGTCCTCGCTCGATATCTCAGCTAAGAGTTTACTACGACATCGCTCGCAGCGGTTCGGATAAGGATCATCAGGGCACCGGCCGACGGAGACGTAGCGGTGTATAGGAGGATTCAAGAGGCCCGACGAATGAAGCGACACGGATACTCTCAGAGCAAACGCCGAGCGAGGCGGCCGTTGCTCAGCCATCCGCAAGCTGACTCCCCGGGCGGTCGTCTCATCGATCCTCCCCCTATGGCTAGTGTCGTGCGCCCTAAGGACGGTCTCTTGCTGGAAGTCGGGACGAAAAGGCGGAAGAGCACGATGAAAGGCACCGGACTTCAGACGCACTACACTAGGGTGAAGCCCCACGAGCTCGGGGGGGCGAGTTGCTGCAGTTCCGCCGCAGGCTCCGTCCGCCTTCCGCGCTGGAACGCGCCCGGGGAAAAGTGCCGCAAAGTCCAGGCCCCAGCCCTTCGCGGCTCGCCGCGACCGCGGGCCAACCCTGAAATCCTCCGCATAACCCAAAAGGGCCGGGAAGTTTCTACTCCGATTCTCCGCCAAATTCAACAAATATGCGGAGAAATAGAGCTTATGCTCCGCGAGCAACGCAATTTTCTCCGTCTATTAGGAGAGAGATGCGGAGATTTAGCGGATCATTGGTTGAAAATAGCCGGGCCATGCGGAGCAAATCGAGTAATGGTGTCAAAAAATCTCGAATATCGCGGCGCACCGCAGGAAAGACGCGGAGCAATTCACGGATCATGCGGAGCAATTCGTGGATTATGCGGAATAATCAACGGGTCAGGAAGAGGATTCCAGCGCGTTCGTCGCAGGGGCGGCCACGCAGGGCCGCCCTACGAAGTTCCGCGTACTAGTAGCCGGTGATGTTGAAGTGCGTCCGGAAGCGGTCGGAGCGCACGATCCCCTCGGCCACCTGGGCGATATGGCCGTCGTGGAGCGCCCGCAGGTCGGATCTCCAGGTGTTCGGATCGGCCTGCTGCGGCGAGAGGCCGAGCAGGCTCTGATACATGGACTGCAGCCGCTGCTCGGGGGTCACGCCCTTGAGCGAGATCGAGACGCGGCTCTCGTTGCTGTTGGCGATGTTGACCGCCGCGGTCACCAGGGCGCTGTAGCCGCCGTCGCGGATGGCATTGGTCGTGCCGCTGGCATCCGGATCGGGCTCGCGCATCAGGATCCCCTGGTAGAGCACGCGGGTGAGGTCGCGGGCCCGCTCGCCACTCCAGGCGCCACGGCCGTCATGGTCGCCGTGATCTCGATGATCCTCGCCGTAGCCCGGACGCCCGCCTGGCTGGTCGTAGCCCCCCGCGGGGAGCGAGCCGCGGCGGTTGGCCGCCGTGACCTGGATGTTGAAGCTGCCGCTTCTCATATCGGCCGGCACCCGGTTGTCGGTGATCCGGTAGCCGATCCGCTGGATACGGTTGGGGTTGCGCATCGGCAGGATCTCGAGGTCGACGGCCGCGTTGGCCGCATTGCCGCGGGTGATCCGGATGCCGCCGCGGTTGAGGTCGGTGAACTCGGTGACCGGGTAGAGCGGCGCCCGGGAGCCCGCGAGCTGGGCCTCGACGTTGACCCGCACGTGGGTCCCCTCGGTGACGTCGAAAGTGCCGCCCGCCTGGACCCGCGCGGCGTCGGACTTGTCGTCGATGTTGCGCACCAGGATCGTGATGCCGCTGACCTGGCTCTGCCGGACGGCCCGCTGCGCGTGCGCCGGCTGAGCCATCATCGGGCTGAGCAACGCCACGACGGCGGCTGAAGCGATGGTTCCGCTGGCTATTCTCATAAAAAGATTCCTCTCTGTTGTCCTTGGGTTGAGCTTCTGCCCGGTAAACGAGCAAGAAGGGTGCCACGCTGGCCTTTCCTCGGCTCTCTCCCTCTAGAGGCCCAGCTTCGACAGCGGCACGGCCCGCGGACGCACCTGCTCGAAGGTGCACTGCTCCGGCCTCTTTTCGGGACGCCAGCGCAGGAACCGGGTGCCGTGCCGGAAGCGGCCGCCGGAGAAGTGGTCGAAGCGTACCTCGCAGACGAGGGCGGGGCGTAGCGGCTCCCACTCGGTCGACCGCCCCTGGCTCCAGCGGCTGGGACCTCCCGGCGCCTTGCCGGTGAACCCTGGAGGCTCGCGCAGGGGGAGCAGGACGGGCACCAGCTCCTCCCGCTCCTCGGCGGTGAAGCTGGAGGAGAAACCGACGTGGTCGAGCCGCCCCGCGCCGTTGTAGAGGCCGAGCAGGAGCGAGCCGATCTGCCCTTCGTTCCGGCTCCCCACCTGCGCCCAGCGGAAGCCGCCGACCACGCAGTCCGCCGTCCGCACCCGCTTGACCTTCACCATGCCCCCGCGCTCCCCCGAGAGATAGGGGGATTCCGCCAGCTTGGCGATCACGCCGTCGAGCCCGGCGCCCCCCAGCTCGCGCATCCAGCGCGCGGCGACCGCGTGATCCGGGGTGGCCGGCGAGAGCATGATCCGCTCTCCCGCGGGGAGCTTGGCGAACAGCGCTTCCAGCCGTTCGCGCCGCTCCGCGAGCGGCATCTCGACGAGCGATCCGCCGCGCGCGTCCACCAGCAGGTCGAAGGCGTGGAAGCTCGCCGGGGTCTCGGCGGCGAGCTTCCTGATGCGGCTGGCGGCCGGATGGATGCGCTGGAGCAGGGCGTCGAAGTCGAGCCCGCCGCCGCTCTCGATCACGATCTCGCCGTCGAGCACGAAAGTCTTGACCGGCAGGGCCGCGAAGGCCGCGACCATCTCGGGGAAGTAGCGGTCGAGCGGCTGCCCGCTCTTCGACTGCAGAGCGATCGCCGCCCCCTTGCGGAACGCCAGGCAGCGGAAGCCGTCCCACTTCGGCTCGTAGAGCCAGCCCTCGCCGCCGGGACCGCCCGGCAGCCGCGCCGCCGGCTTCGCCTCCATCGGCGGGAACGGCGGGCGGACCGGCAGGTCGAGCTCGGGGAACTCGCCCGCGAGCTCCTCGGCGGGGACGGCGGCGGCTTCGACGCGGCTCTTCTTCGCGGCCATGCCCTCTCCAAGGTGCAAGCGGCGAGCCACGGGAAGTCCCCCGTCAGGCCGGAGCCTCATGAGAGAATGCTGTCATGATGAGAGTTACGACATGAGCGATACCACGACCCGCGGCATCCGCGTCCAGGTGCAGAGTTTCTACGACGAGGAGCGCAGCTCGCCGCAGGAGAACTACTACTTCTTCGCCTACCAGGTGACGATCTCCAACGTCGGCACCGAGAAGGCGCAGCTCGTCAGCCGCGAGTGGATCATCACCGACGGCAACGGCGACACCCAGCGGGTCCAGGGGCCGGGGGTGGTCGGCGAGCAGCCCGTCCTCGCTCCGGGCGAGGCCTTCGAGTACACCAGCTTCTGCCCCCTGACCACCCCGGTGGGCGCGATGCACGGCTCCTATCTCATGGTGCTCGGCAACGGCGAGCGCTTCGAGGCGGAGATCGCGCCGTTCTCGCTGGAGACGCCCAACGCGGTGAACTGAAGCCCTCAGAACCCCGGCGGCTCGTGGGGTAGACTTCGCCGCGCCCGGATGGGGCGGGAAGGAGGGGGCATGAGTTGGCTCGCGGAACCCGAGAACTGGCTGGCGCTGTTCACCCTGACGGTGCTCGAGATCGTCCTCGGCATCGACAACATCATCTTCATCGCCATCCTGGTCGGCAAGCTGCCGGTCGCCCAGCAGCCGCGGGCCCGGCGGCTCGGCCTCTTCCTCGCCATGTTCATCCGCATCGGCCTGCTCGCCACCCTGGCCTGGATGGTGAAGCTCACCGCGCCGCTGTTCACCGTGCTCGGCCAGGAGCTCTCCGGCCGCGACCTCATCCTGCTGGCCGGCGGGCTGTTCCTGATCTTCAAGTCCACCCGCGAGATCCACGAGCGGCTGGAGGGCGAGGAGGGCGGGGCGGGCGCCCGCGCGGCGGCCACCTTCATCTCCGTCATCGTCCAGATCCTGCTGCTCGACATCATCTTCTCGCTCGATTCGGTGATCACCGCGGTCGGCATGGCCAACCACCTGCCGATCATGATCGCCGCCGTGGTGATCGCCGTCGGGGTGATGATGTTCGCCGCCGGACCGATCGGCAACTTCGTCTCCCGCCATCCCACGATCAAGATGCTGGCCCTCTCCTTCCTCCTGCTGATCGGCTTCTCGCTGATCGCCGAGGCGTTCGACCGCCACATCCCCAAGGGCTACATCTACTTCGCGATGGCCTTCTCGGTCTTCGTCGAGATGCTCAACCTGCGCGAGCGCAAGAAGAGCCCGCCGCTGAAGCTCCGCTAGCCGGCGGCCTCGGGCGGCGGCTTGGCGCGCCACTCCCGGGTCATCTCGATCATCGTCCGCCGGAACCCCGCGCGGGCGAACAGGCGCTGCGCGGCCTCGTTCCGCTCCGCCGTCGAGAGCACGACCCGGGGCGCGCCCTTCGCCTCGAGCGCCGCCAGGGTCGCGTCGAGCAGGGCCCGCCCAACGCCCTGCTCGCGATGGGCGGGATCGACCACGATGTCGTACATCACGCCCGCCGGCCCGCGCAGCGACATGTAATCGTTCCCCTCGACTCCCGCAAAGGTGTAGCCCACCACCTCGCCGCCGCGCTCGGCGACCAGGATGACGATGTTCGGCTCCTCGAGCTGCCGGCCGAGAAACGAGCCGTAGGCCTGCTCGGTCTGCGGCGTCGCGGCGATGAAGCGCTCCGGGTCGAAGTCGTGATGGACGCGGACGAGGAGCGCGCCGAGCCGGCCGACGGCCTTGAGGTCCGCGGGCGCCGCGGGGCGGATGGCAATGGCCGTCTCGCTCATTTCACCCCGGGTTGTACTGCTCGTCGCTGACCTTTTCCAGCCAGTCGACCGCCTTGCCGTCCAGCGCTTCGTTGATGGCGATGTGTTGCATCGCCGTCGTCGGCGACGCGCCGTGCCAGTGCTTTTCGCCCGGCTCGAACCAGACGACGTCGCCGGGCCGGATCTCCTCGATCGGTCCGCCCTCGCGCTGCGCTAGGCCGGAGCCGAAGGTGACGATCAGCGTCTGCCCGAGCGGGTGCGTATGCCACGCGGTGCGCGCGCCGGGCTCGAACGTGACGGCGTTGCCGGCCGCCCGCGCCGGAGCGGTGGCCGCGAACAGCGGATCGATCCGGACGGTGCCGGTGAACCAATCGGCCGGGCCTTTTCCCGAGGGGCGCGAGCCGCTTCGCTTGATCTCCATGTGTGTCTCCCTGGTCTTCGGTTAGTCCCGCGTTTCTTCAAACCGCTCGAACCGGTACGCCAGCTCCGGGCCGCCGTCGCCCTCGTAAGCCAACTGGGCGACGAGCAGCGCGAACGGCTCGGTGTACCGGGCGATCTTCAAGGGACCCGCATCCACCGGATCGAAGCCCGCGTCGCGGATCAGCTTGGCGGCCACGACTTTGCCGCTCTCGTCGTCGCCGCAGTATACGAGACTCGGTCTGCCGGCTTTGTGGCGGACCGCGAAAACGCCGAAGAGCACTTCGCTGGGGACGGTGTTGAAAGCGCCGACGACTCGCGCTTCCGGAACCTTTTTCGCGAGCTCCTCCGCGCCCGAGGTCGTGTGGCCGAGAACGAGCCCGGTGTCGTCGGCGTTCATCGGCAGCGAGCAGGTCACGATCACCTTTCCCGACAGATCGCCGGCCTGCTTCAGCACCTCATCCGTCCGCGACCAGTGTACGGCCAGCAACAGAGCGTCCGCCTCGTGCGCGGCCTCCTTCGGCGTCCCCGCCCGCGCATTCCCGCCGGCGTCGCGCGCGAGCCTCTCCAGCTTCTCCTTGTGGCGCGCATAGCTGAAGACCACCTCATGGCCCGCTCGCGCGAAGATCGTGCCGAGCTTGCCGCCCATCAATCCCGAGCCCAGAATTCCGATTCTCATGTTGCTTTACCCTCCTCGATCCGCGCTCAGCGGTCGATCATGCGTTGCGCGGCCTCGGAGTACCGAGCCCCTTCCACGGTGATCCGGGACGCGGCGCTTTCGATCTCGCGGAGATCGTCTCGGTTGAGCTCGACGGAGGCCGCCGCGACGTTCTCCTGCAAGCGGTGCAGCTTCGTGGTGCCGGGGATCGGCACGATCCAGGGCTTCTGGGCGAGGAGCCAGGCGAGCGCGATCTGCGCGGGTGTCGCGCTCTTGCGCTCCGCGATGCTGCCGATCAGATCGACCAGCGCCCGGTTCGCCTTCCGGGCCTCCGGGGCGAAACGGGGAAGGGTATTGCGGAAGTCGGTGCTGTCGAACGAGGTGTTCTCGTCGATCTTTCCGGTGAGGAAACCCCTGCCCAGCGGGCTGAAGGGAACGAAGCCGATCCCGAGCTCTTCGAGCGTGGGGAGGATCTCGCCTTCGGGCTCTCTCCACCAGATCGAATACTCGCTCTGCAGGGCCGTGACGGGCTGGACGGCGTGCGCGCGGCGGATCGTCCGCACGCCCGCCTCGGAGAGGCCGAAGTGACGGACCTTGCCCTCCTGGATCAGCTCCTTCACCGCCCCCGCCACGTCTTCGATCGGCACGTCGGGGTCGACGCGGTGCTGATAGAACAGGTCGATGGTGTCGATTTTGAGCCGCTTGAGCGATGCTTCCGCGACCTCCCGGACGTGCTCGGGCCGGCTGTTGAGGCCGGCCTGCTTCCCATCGGCGTCGTAGCGGAACCCGAACTTGGTGGCGATCACCACCTTCTCACGGATCGGCGAGAGAGCCCTGCCCACCAGCTCCTCGTTCTTGAACGGTCCGTAGGCCTCGGCGGTGTCGAAGAGGGTGACGCCGAGGTCGACGGCCTGCCGGATCAAGGCGATCATCTCCTGCTCGTCCGCGGCGGGACCGAGACCGAAGCTCATTCCCATGCAGCCGAGCCCGACGCCCGAGACTTCCAGGCCGCTCTTTCCAAGTGTGCGTTTTCCCATCGTCATTGACTTGTCCTCCAGGTGATGCACTGAGGGCCTATCCCTCGTCGTCGGCCGTGCGAAGGAACTGCGCCCAGTCGAGATCCGCCCAATCGAGCTCCTCCTCGACGCGCTGGAACGCCGCGTCGCCGATCGTGTCGTCGGTCCGGAGCGCCACCAGCCGCCGGCGCGCCGCCTCGGTCGCGGCGCTCACGACCCGTGCGTCCGCCTGCAGCCCATCGGTATCCGCCGCGGCCTCTGCGGGCGCGCGGAGCTCTTGTTCCGCGCGGCGCAACTGCAGGTCGTAGCGATGCTGTACGAGCTCGGCGGTGTCGGCTCCCGG